>JBLNBI010000475.1:0-26002 GCA_050259815.1 Actinomycetota bacterium
CCTGCTCTCCCCGATGCCGGGTCTGCTGCGGGAAATCGCCGTCCAGGTCGGCCAGGAAGTAAAGGCCGGCGAGAAGCTCGCCGTCATCGAAGCCATGAAGATGGAAAACATCCTCAAGGCCGAGCAGGACTGCAAGGTGAAGAAGATCTCCGCTGCCGTCGGCGAAAGCCTGTCGGTGGACCAGATCATCATCGAGTTTGAATAAACTCGTTTAGGCGAGGCTGGGGCCGGCAGGCCCCTTCCGCCTGTACCGAATCGGTCGTCGAAAGACGTTAGGCCCGTCCCCGGACGGGCCATTTTTATTGCCTGCCGGCCGTGATCAACCCTGGGCCGCGTTATCGACGAAGTAGCAGATGCGCTTGCGGGGGCTCAGGTAGTCGTGGACCGCCGGCGGCAGTGCAGAGGGGCGCAGGGTGCGCTCCACGGCATCGTCCAGGTCCCGGCGCAGGTTGACCACGGCGGCATCCTGCTTGGGGATGGCGGGGTCGTAGAGCATGAGGTCAGGGTGGAGCAGATCGGAGGAATCCACCGACATGACGATGCCCACCCGGCCGCTCTTCAGCATGACGATGGTGCCCGGCGGGTAGATACCCAGGGACTTGATGAAGGCGGACAGATAGGCCTTGTCATACTTGGCCGCCTCGTTCTTGTACATGAAGGACAGGGCCTCGGACGGGGTCTTGGAACGCTTGGCGATCCGCTGGTTGCAGAGGTTGTCGTAGGCGTTGGCGATGGCCACGATGCGCACCGGCTGGCTGATGGCGTCGCCCTTCAGGGCCTTGGGGTAGCCGCTGCCATCCACCATCTCGTGGTGGAAGAAAATGACTTCCCGCACCGCCCGGGGCAATTCTTCCACCGTCTGCAGGAGCTTGATGCCGTAGCCCGGGTGGAGCTGCATGAGCTTCATTTCGGCCTGGGTCAGCTCCTCGTCCTTCAGCAGCACCTGGCTGGGGATGAGTGCCTTGCCGATATCGTGGAGCACCGCCCCCTGGGTGATCTCCCGCATGGTTTCGGGATCATTGATGCCGATGGCCCGGGCCATGATGAGGGACAGCACCGTGACGTTGAGGCTGTGGAAATAGGAGCTCTCATCGGAAACGTTGTCCCCCATCAGATGGATGTAGGGGTTCTGGTCGGACAGAAAGATGTCGGCCAGCTCGACGGCAATTTCCCGGGACTGCTCGGCCGCCTGGGCTGGGCTGCTGTTGGCCAGGCGCATGACGTTCTGGACCGCATTCGCCGTCTTGACGTATTTCCGCTCCGCCGCCTGAATGCGCTCCCGCTCCCGGTTGAGGGCCTCGATGCGCTCCTTCTTTTCCTGCATCAGCTCTTCCAGGGCGGCCTTCTCGATATCGGGCTGGGCCTCCACCATGGCCGGCGCCGCGGCGGGCGCCAGGGGACGGGCGGTACTCTTCTGGGGGAAGTACTCGATCTCGGCCAGCCCCATGGAGCGGATGGCGTCGATCTGCTTCTGGTCCTTGATGCGGAAGCTGTTGAACAGGAACGGATGGCCCAGCCAGCTATCGAGCTTGATGTGGAGCCCGACGCAAAGCTGGTCCATCCTGACGGTATGCCGCTCGCTGCGCGGTCCGTTGCTCATTGTTCCCGTTCCGATCCATGCCTGTGTCACCCAGCCTGGATTCTACCTTATGCCAAAGGAACTACGACTTATTGGGGGGTGGCCCCATAGCGCACGAAGTCTCCTCCCCGCTCCAGAACCTGTCCGAGTACCACGGCGGATTGCCCCTCCCCCTCGATGACCAGCCTTGCACCGGGACGGACCGCCGTGGCGGCCGGCAGCACCAGGGAAAGCCCGTGGGACGAGGCAACCACGAAGGCCGGCGCCCGGGCCGGAATGCCATTTTCGGGCACAGCAGGGACTACCGTGGCCTGGACCTGGGGCGAATACCACTGGACGGATGCCCGCAGCCGCCCGCCCAGGGACACATGCAGGCCGCCCAGAACGCCCAGCAGGGGCACCTGCCCCGGGCCGTAATCCCGGGCCACGAGACAAGGAGACAACAGGCGGGCGCCGGCATCCGGACGCCGGGTAACATAGCCTTCGGCCATCTGCCAGGCTTCGGTGGGAACCTCGATGCGCTTGCGGGCGCCCATCGGGCTGACACTGACCTGGTTATCGAATCCGAATACCGCCAGGCGGCGGTGGTCGACGGTCCGGTGCGCAGGCTGACTGGCCCCCGAACTGAAACGCTCGCCGGACAGCAAGCCGTAGATGTTCTCCACCCCGAAGACCAGGGCGACATCGCCCTTCTCGCCCCCGATCGGTGCCCGGGCAGGCCGGAGGGCCTCATCCAGCTGGGAAAGGAGGCGGGTGCAAGCGGTTGCGGACAGCTCCCGGCCGAGTTTCAGGGCCTCCGGCTTCTCCCCCGCATCCAGGGATTCGATGCGGTTGCGGATCTTGCGGGTCACCGACCGCACGTCGATCCAGCGGGGGCCCCCTTCGGCCAGGCCGTCGTTGCCGAGGATGTCCATGAGGGGCAAGTCCCGGGCCCGGGAGCTGTCGTCGGGGTGCATGCGGAAGGCCGCCAGCTCGCGCCAGCGGCTGAAAGCCCGGTTCGCCACCGCCAGTTGGGCGGGAGAGAGCCGGTAGGGATCGGCGAATTGGAGCAGGAAAGCCCAGGCCACATGCCCGGCGATATGGGATTCGGCGATGTGCGTGTAGTCCGGATCGGCGAGGGCGGTGTGCTGGACGCCCAGGGAATCCGCCGCGGCCAGGACCTCGTGGAGGAGCTTCAGCACCTGGACCGGGACCTCATAGGCCGCCAGCAGATGGGCGAAATGCTCCGCCCGTAGCGCCGTCACGGCACGGTGCAGCGGCAGGGCCGCCGCCGGGCCGCTGAGCTGGGGCACCACCCGCAGGTAGGCAATGGCCAGGGCGCGCCACAGGCGCCGGGCGGCGTAGAAGGTTTCCGCTTCGGCGTCGGGCAAGGGCAGGGGCTTGCGGGTATAGCGGGGTTCCAGGCTGGCCTGGGCCAGCACCACGGCACTCCGCAAGCGGTCCAGGATGCCGATACGGGCTGCGGCCGGGATATCGGAGGCATCGACGGAGGCCATGGCTTTCTGCAGGGCAGCCTGCATCTGGGCCGGCTGGGCCTGGGGCTGCCGGGCGAGCCAGGCGGACGCGCCGTCGGCATCGCGGAAGGGCAGTGTTTCGGCGGGGCCGGGATCGGGCAGTTCAATGGGGCTCATGGCTTCCCTCCTTGCTTTTCCGGATTCTGGGGCACTTACGGCGTCAATTAACTGACTAAACCATTATCGCGCTATGCTAGTCACCTATGAGCGGCTTCGAAAACTATCCGCAGGAACTCTCGGACCTGGATCGGGAAATCCACCACTATGCGGCCGTGTGCGGCGTCGATATCGCCAACCGGGCCGAAGTGGAGGCTTGCCTGAAAGTCCATCACGAAGGCTGGGCCGACGACAAGGCCCGGGAGACCCTCCAGGGCCTCCTGATCCTGCGCATCAAGGTGGAGACGGAGATGCTCGAGCACGGCATGAAGCCTCCCCCTCTCCTGCCCTACGTTCCGCCGGTTTAGCCGTCCGCGTTGATGCGGCTGACCAGTTCGAGCAGGACCTTCTCGGCCTGATCGTTCTCCACCTGGCAGGTGCCTGCCGCCTGGTGACCGCCGCCGCCGTACTGGAGCATTAGCTCGCCCACATTGGTCTTGGAAGAGCGGTCCAGGATGGACTTGCCGGTGGCGAAGACGGTGTTCTGCTTCTGCACCCCCCACATGACGTGGATGGAAATGTTGGTCTGGGGGAACAGGGCGTAGATCATGAAGCGGTTGGTGGCGTAGATGGTCTCTTCGCCCCGCAGGTCCAGGACTACCAGGTTCTTGTGCACCTTGGCGCAGCGCAGTATCTGTTCCTTGGCCTTTTCCGTGTGCTCCGTGTAGAGGTCCACCCGTTCCTTGACGTCCGGCAGGGCCAGGATGTCGTCGATGCCGTGGTTCCGGCAGTACTTGATGAGGTCCATCATCAGGGCGTAGTTGCTGATGCGGAATTCCCGGAAGCGGCCCAGGCCGGTACGGGCATCCATCAGGTAGTTGAGGAGCACCCAGCCCTGGGGATCGAGAATTTCCTCCCGGGTGAATTGGGCGGAGTCGGCCTTGTCCACCGCCTCCATCATGTCGTCGGCGATGTCCTTGAAGCGCTCTTTCCCGCCGTAGTAGTCATACACTACCCGGGCCGCGGACGGAGCCTTGGGATCGATGATGTGATTCTTGCGTTCGCCGGTATTGCGGATGGTCTCGGAGAGGTGGTGGTCGAAGGCGACATGGGCCGCCGCCACGTAGGGCAGGTTGGTGGTGATGTCCCGGCTGGTGATGTCGATCTTGCCGTCCTGCATGTCCTTCGGGTGGACGAACTTGATGTCGTCGATGAGGTCGAGTTCGTTCAGCAATACGGCGCAGACCAGGCCGTCGAAGTCGCTGCGGGTCACCAGGCGGAATTTCTGTTGGCTCATGCTTCATCTCTCCTAAAGGCAGATATTCGGGGCTATTAAAGCACAATGCCGCCCGGATGGGGCGGCATTGCTGGGTCTCCGGAGAGCTGGAAGGATCAGCGTTCCAGGGTCTCCACCACGGCCAGGGCGGTCATGTTCACCAGCCGCCGCACGGTGGCGGTGGAGGTCAGCACATGGGCCGGACGGGCAGCCCCCAGGAGGATGGGGCCGATGGTCACGCCTTCGCCGCCGGTCATCTTGAGGAGATTGTAGGCGATGTTGGCCGCGTCGATGTTGGGCATGACCAGCAGGTTGGCCTCGCCCTTCAGCTTGGAATCCGGGTTGGCCTTGAAGCGGATTTCCTCGGACAGGGCGGAGTCGCCGTGCATCTCGCCGTCCACTTCCAGCTCGCCGGAGGACATGGCCGGCAGCAGGGCTGCGGCCTCGCTCATCTTCCTGGCGGAAGCGGAGGAGCCGGAACCGAAGTTGGAGTGGGAGAGGAGCGCCACCTTGGGCTGGACGCCGAAGCGCTTGACCTGCTCAGCGGCCATCACGGTCATCTCGGCCACTTCCTCGGCGGTCGGGCACTCGTTCACGTGGGTGTCGCAGATGAAGAGGGAGCGGCCCGGCAGCATGAGGTAGTTCATGGCCGCCAGGGTGTTGACCCCGGCGCGCTTGCCGATGACGTTGGAAACCGCTTCCAGGTGCTCGCCGAACTGGCCGTTCACGCCGCAGACCAGGCCGTCGGCGTAGCCGAGGCGAACCAGCATGGCGCCGATCAGGGTGGTGTTGCGGCGCATGGCCAGCTTGGCGATCTCCGGGGTGACGCCGCGGCGGGCCATGAGCTTGTGGTAGGCGGTCCAGCACTCCCGGTAGCGCTCGTCGTAGTCGGGATTGACGATGTCGAAATCAACGCCCGGCTTGATGCGCAGCTTGGCCTGTTCCAGGCGGTGCTCGATGACGGCGGGACGGCCCACCAGGATGGGACGGGCCATCTTCTCTTCGATGACGATCTGGGCGGCGCGGAGCACGCGCTCATCCTCGCCCTCGGCGTAGATGATGCGCTTGCCTTCGGCCTGGCGGGCGGCGGTGAAGATGGCCCGCATGCCGATGCCAGTGTGGTAGACGAACTCGGACAGCTTGGCCCGGTAGGCGTCGAAGTCGGTGATCGGCCGGGTGGCGACGCCGGAATCCATGGCGGCCTGGGCCACGGCGGGGGCAATCTTGACGATGAGGCGCGGATCGAAGGGCTTGGGAATCAGGTATTCCGGGCCGAAGCTCAGATCATGGCCGGGATAGGCCATGGCCACCTCGTCGGCCACCTCGGCCTCGGCCAGCTCGGCGATGGCACGCACGGAGGCCATCTTCATCTCTTCGGTGATGCGGGTGGCGCCCACGTCCAAGGCACCGCGGAAGATGAAGGGGAAGCAGAGGACGTTATTGACCTGGTTCACATAGTCGGAACGGCCGGTGGCGATGATGGCGTCGGAACGCACTTCCTTGACCAGCTCCGGCATGATTTCCGGAGTCGGGTTGGCCAGGGCGAAGATCATGGGCTTGGCGGCCATGGTGACGACCATCTCGGGCTTCACCACGCCGGCGGTGGACAGGCCCAGGAAGACGTCGGCGCCGACCATGGCGTCGGCCAGGGTGCGGGCGGAGGTGTCGCGGGCATAGCGGGCCTTGCTCTCGTCCAGGCCGCCGGGACGGCCGACGTAGATGACGCCCTTGGAGTCGCAGACGGTGATGTTCTCGCGCTTCACGCCGAGCTGGCACCACAGGTTCAGGCAGGAGATGGCGGCGGCGCCGGCGCCGGAACAGACCACCTTGATCTCGTCGATCTTCTTGTCCACGACCTTGAGGCCGTTCAGCATGGCGGCGGCAGAAATGATGGCGGTGCCGTGCTGGTCGTCATGGAAGACGGGGATGTTCATCCGCTCCTTGAGCTTCTCTTCGATGTAGAAGCACTCGGGAGCCTTGATGTCTTCCAGGTTGATGCCGCCCAGGGTCGGTTCCATGGCGGCGATGATGTCGATGAGCTTGTCCGGGTCGTTCTCGGCCAGTTCGATGTCGAACACGTCGATGCCGGCGAACTTCTTGAACAGGCAGCCCTTGCCTTCCATCACCGGCTTGGCGGCGAGGGGGCCGATGTTGCCCAGGCCCAGGACGGCGGTGCCGTTGGTGACCACGCCCACCAGGTTGGCGCGGGAGGTCATTTCGGCGGCGGAAGCCGGATCCTCGACGATGAGGTCACAGGCGGCGGCCACGCCGGGGGAATAGGCGAGAGCCAGGTCGCGCTGATTGGTCAGGCCCTTGGTCGGGCGGACGGAAATTTTGCCCGGGGTGGGCAGGCGGTGGTATTCGAGCGCGGCTTCGCGCAGGTCCTTTTCCACAGAACCTCCTTAAGGTTTCAGCTATTGGGGAAAACCCGATAGGTTACCGGAAACACCGCAGAGGCGCCATGTGGAAACTGCGTACCTTCGGGTGGGGAGAAACCCTCAGTTCAGGCGGAAGACGACCGGAATGCTCACCCAGGCCTCCACCGCCTGGCTGCCCCGCCGGGCGGGCTCGAAACGCCAATGGCGTACCGCCTCCTGGGCTGCCTCGTCCAGGGACAGGTCGCCGGCGCTGGCGATCACCCTCACTTCCTGGGCTTGGCCGGCAGGGCTGATGCGGGCTTCCAGGCGGACCTCGCCCTCGATGCCCCGGCGCCGGGCCGAGACCGGATAGGGGGGTGGCGGATTGGCCAGGTAGGCGGCGGCGAAGCGGGGCGGCTCCAGGGGAGCGGCAGGAGCCGGAACCACCGCCGGAGCGGGCGTCGCGACCGCCGCCATGGGCTGGGATGACGGCGGCGCTTCGGCGGGCGCCACGGCAATGGAGGACGGTACCGGGGCGGCCGCAGGGACGGCCATCACCGGCCGGCTGCCTTCTGCCGGCCTTCGCGGAACGTCTGCCTTCGGCAGACCGGACGGAGCCGGCGCAGTCGCAGCAACGGCCTTCGCCGGGGCCGGCGGGAGCCGCAGGCTCGCCTCCAGCAGCGGCCGGGACTCCGTTTCCCGGGGCACGAACCAGGCAGCGGCCACCAGGCCGTGGAAGCCGACGGAAAGCAGCAGGGCGAGGTGGAGGGGACGGGCCATCAGAAGCGGTGGATCAGGGAAATCCGCAGGGAGCGGGGTTCGGCGGGGTGGATGTGGCGATCGAAGCTGGCTGCCGCCTCGCCGGGCAGCCGGGAATCGTACCAATACTCGATGTCGTTGGCTTTCCGGTCGAACAGGTTGAAGACATCCACCGCCACCTGGGTCGCCGGATCAAGACGGTAGCCGACCCGCAGGTTGGCCAGGGCCGAGCCGGCGGAGCGCACCGAATTGCCCTCCACCAGGGGACGTGGCCCGAAGTAGCGCAGGCGCAGGGCACCGAACCAGGGGCCGATCCGGTCCACGGTGACGCCCACATTGGCGGTGGTGGCGACGGCGCCAGGGATATGGTTGCCGGCCGGATCGTCCCCCCGGAAGCGGGCCTGGGACCAGGACAGGTCGGCATCCACCGTCAGCCAGGCCGTGGGGGCATAGGCATTGGTCCATTCCAGGCCTTGGCGGCGGCTGGGGCGGGACGGCTCGGTGGTACCGGCGTCGCCGACGAAGAGCAGTTCGGAAGCCATGTCCAGCTGCCAGAGGGCGACCGTGGTCTGCCATCCGTGAATCGGCTCACTGCGCAGGCCGATTTCGCTGCCCCGGGTGCGCACCAGGGGCTTCACCCGCTCCACCTGGGTCGTGCCGTCGGCCGGATCGACTCGGAGGGTGGCGCCGCGGGCGTCGTTGGAATGGAAGCCGTGACCGTAGTTGAGATACAGCTCGGTATTCCGCCAGGGGCCGAAGACCAGGGAGAATTTGGGGGTCGCCATCTGGTCCCGGGCCGTGCCGGAATTGGCGGGCAAGCTGCTGTCCACCTTGAAATCGTAGGCGTCGCCCCGCAGCCCAACGATGGAGCGCAGCCAGGGGGTCCAGTGCAATTCGTTCTGGGCCCACAGGGCGATGCTGCGCTGGGTGACCCGGTCCTCCCGCACCGTCGCCAGGGTGTTGCGGGACTGGGTGGCGTAGAGGCCGACGGGGCTGAGGCGGTCCATCCGCCCCTGGAAGCCGATGCGGTTCTCCACCTCGAACCCCGCCCAGCGGTCGAAGACGGCTTGGGAAGCGGCAAAGCCCCCCGCCTGCCGGCGTTCCGACTGCTTGAACTGGTCACCCGGCGGGCAGCCATTGTTCAGGCAGTACTGGAAGTCGGACCACAGGTCGAGGCCCGAATCCAGCCACCAGGCGCTGGCCCGGCTCTGGCTGTCCCGGCCTCGGCCGGCCCATTCCCCGGACAGGCTGTAGCGGTGGGTCTCGCCGCCGCTGGAGGGGTCCAGGCTGCCGAAGCGGTCCACCAGCCCCCTGTCGATGGCCCGCTGGGCCACCTGGTCGGTGGAGGTCCATTTGCCCCGGTAGGCCATGGCGGTCACGGAAAAGCCGTCGTTGCGGCTGCCCTGGCTGTAGCGGAGGAGGCCGTTCAGCTTGCGATAGTCTTCCGGCACCTGCCAGGGGCCGTCGTTGTGGAACCATTCCAGGCCATAGAGGAGGTGGCCGGGCCCCAGGGCAGGGGAACCAGCCAGGAGCCCCCGGGCGTAACCGCCCTGCCCCGCCGTCACCTGGGCGAGCCCCCGGTCCAGGCGACGGGCGTAGTCGATATGGGCGGCACCCGCCGAGGCGAAGTCGCCCTCCTCCGCGAAGTACGGCCCCTTCCGGAAGCGGATCTGTTCCACCAATTCGGGGATGAGGAAATTGAGGTCGGTATAGCCCTGGCCGTGGGCGTGGCTGGGCATATTCACCGGCACGCCGGCCACAAAGGTGGCGAAGTCGGTGCCGTGGTCCAGGTTGAAGCCCCGCAGGAAATACTGGTTCGCCTTCCCGTCCCCGGCGTGCTGGGTGACGATCAGCCCGGGCACCATCTCCAGGGCCTCCCCGGGCCGCAGGATGGGCTGGGCCCGCAGGCGGTCGCCGGAGATCACCCCTTCGCTGCCGGTGGCGGCGTCCCCGAGGAGGCTCTCCACCTGGGCGCGAACGAGCACCGCCGGCAGCGCCTGGGGTTCGGCAGCCCCAGCGAGGGCCGAGCACGCCAAAAAGTATGAGGAAATTAGTTTTCTTCTTAACCGCATGGGCAAAAAAAGCCGGCCAGGCCGGCTCCTTCCCGCTACGCCAGGGCCGGGCGCCGGGTGAGGCGCAGGGCGAGGACGAAGCTCAGGGCGATGATGGTGACCAGGGCGAAGCCGAAGGCCAGTTCCTTGCCCTCGCTCCAGGCGTCGATGGCGGGGGAGGCCAGTTTCGCCAGCCCGAAGGCGGCCACCAGGAGGCTGATGCCGGACACCACCAGCCCCATGACCCGGGAAGCCACCAGGGCCACCTGGTCGGCCCGGGCGATGAGCCGGGCGATCCAGACGCCGTTGACCCCATCGGTCACCAGCATGCCCAGGAGGAACAGCAGGGCCAGGATGAGGGCATGCTGGGTGCCGCCGAACTGGGTGGCGGTCAGGGCGAAGAAGGCGGCCTGGGAAAGGGTATCGAAAGACAGGGCGAAGAGAGCCCCGACCAGGGCCACCAGGGCCGGGTGGCCGGCGTGGCGCAGGCGCCCGAGCCAGCGGCCCTTCAAGCCCACCGGCTGCACCACCTCGTCCGGCTCGGCTTTGAGCACCGCTGCCAGGTTGAGGCTGCCCAGGGCGAAGAGGAAGGCGATGGAAATGACCGCCCCCAGGGTACCGAACCATTCCGGCACCTCCCAGTGCCCGGCCAGGGCGCTGACCCCCAGGGCGATGGCCACCACCACGGCGCCGTGGCCCAGGGAGAAGAAGGCGCCGCAGTAGCGGGCCAGCCCCGGGTTGTAGCGGGCATTGAAACGGGTGAGGCCGTCGATGGTCGCCAGGTGGTCGGCGTCGAAGCCGTGCTTCATGCCCAGCACGAAGGTCAGGATGAGGAGCGACAGCCAGTCGGTGGGCAGCATTTCCATGGGCCTATATGAAGAATCGTCAAAGCTTCATACAAGTACCATGCCAAGGACCCAAGCCGTTGTCCAGCCTGGGTTTTGGAAAACGATTGCCGCCTTGCCGGCAAGCTTTGCTGCTACCGCCCCTTGGCGAAGTGATCAGGCGCTTTCCACCGGCAGGATCAGGGTGAGGACGGCGCCGCCCTCCGGGGCGTTGGCGGCTTCCAGCCGGCCGCCGTGGCGCTCGACGATGCCGTAGCTGATGGACAGCCCCAGGCCGGTGCCCTGCCCCACCGGCTTGGTGGTGAAGAAGGGCTCGAACAGGCGGGGCAGGTGTTCGGGGGGAATGCCGGGGCCGTTGTCGGCGAAGCTGATGCGGACCTCCCCCTCCTCCACCTGGCCGGTGACGGCGAGGCGGGGCTGCTCGACGCTGGCGGTAGCGTCGCAGGCGTTCTGCACCAGGTTCATGACCACCTGCTGCAACTGGCCCGAGGAACCGGAGCAGCTCAGGCGGGGCGGCAGGTCCACATGGACGGCGAAGCGGGCCGGAGCGCTTTGAACTACCCAGCGCACCGAGCGTTCGATCACTTCGTTCAGATTCACCCGCTCCGGGGTGGCTTTGTCCACCGCCGAAAAGCGCTTCAGGGCATCGACGATATCCCTGGTGCGCTCCGCCCCTTCGATCATGCCCTCGATGAGGGGCTGCATGTCGTGGAGGATACGGTCGATGCGCAGTTCCGCCCGCATGGCCTTCAGGGCCGCGTCCTCGGCGGCATCGCCGGCGTGGACGGCGTTCAGGTAGGTCTCCAGGCGCTTGGCGTAGCGCTGCAGGGCCATGACGTTGCCCAGGACGAAGCTGATGGGGTTGTTGAGTTCGTGGGCGACGCCCGCCACCAGCCGGCCCAGGGAGACCATCTTCTCGGCGTGGAGGAGCTGGCCCTGGGTGCGCTTCAGGTCCTCGTGGGCCTGGCGCAGGGCCTGGTAGGCGCGGCGCAGTTCTCCCACCGGCCGGCCGGTGATGACCATGCCCATCAGCTTGCCGGTTTGCGACAGGCGCGGCGTGCAGTTGATGGATACCGGCACGGTGGAGCCGTCCCCCGCCCGCAGGAAGAATTCCTGGTCATGGACCCCTTCCCGGCTGGAACGGGCGAACAGTTCCTTGGCCCGCTGCCGCTCGGCGTCGTCGGCAAAGAGGTCGAGAACGGGGGTGCGCTCCAACTCGGCGGCGGTCTTGCCGGAGAAGTGCTGGAGGGAGGAATTCACCTCGTCGATATGGCCGTTCCGGTCGCAGACGATGAGGATGTCCGACATGGAGGCCAGCACGCTCTCGATGAACTGGTGAGATTCCTCCAAGGCGGCATTTTTTTCCTCCAGGGCCACCTCGTACTGGAGGAGGTCGTTGTAGACCTCGTCCATCTTGCGGATGACCTCGATCCAGGCCTGCTCCCCGAGCTCATCGGAGGCGGCCTGCATGATGGCGCCGGACAGGAATTCAGCGGGCGGGACGGAAGTGGACATGGGCCTCCCCGTGCTCGTCGTGGGCGTGGTGGTGCTCGGCTTCCAGGGCGATGACGTTGAGCTGGCCGTGGCGCACGCCCCGCTCGGCCATGAGGGCGTCGGCGAATTGCCGCACGTCCTTGGTCGGCCCCTTAAGGATGACCGACTCCAGGCAGTTCTCGTGGTCCAGGTGACTGTGCATGGCGGCCACCGTCAGGTCGTGGTGATCGTGCTGCAATCCGGTGATGCGCTCGGCCAGTTCGCGCTCGTGGTGGTTGTAGATGTAGGACAGGTTGGCGACGCAGTGGCCGGCTGGCGCCTCCCGCTGGCGATCCTGCTCGATGGCGGCGCGGATCAGGTCGCGCACCGCCTCGGAGCGGTTGCTGTAGCCGCGGGCCGCAATCAGTTCGTCGAATTGCCTTGCTAAGGATTCGTCCAGGGAAATGGTGAAACGTTCCATGCCCGAATCCTAGGCCGAAACCCTGCGGCGGGCAAACCAGGAGAGGAACGGAAAATGCTTGTCATCATGCGCGGCGAGTGGATTCAACCCGCTCCCGCCCCGATCCGTTAATGGATCTAACCAGGCAGCAAGGAGGGCGTCATGGCACATAGCGACATCCGACTCTCGGTGGCTGAAGAGCGCACCATCTACCACGTGGCCGACATCGACCGGGCCCTGGAAGAACCCGCCACCAACCGCAACGAGGGCCTGGCCGCCCTCTACGAGAAGATGAAGCAGCGGGGCGGCGGCCGTTTCCTGGTCCGCCCCACCGGGCCGGACATGATCGACGACCTCTACGACAGCTGCCCGAATTTCAAGGAAGTCATCGACGATCTCCGGAAGTACGTGGCCCTGTCGGTGGCCGGCAACGAGCCCATGAGCTTCACCCCCATCCTGCTCCTGGGCGAGCCCGGCGTCGGCAAGACCCACTTCGCCAAGGAACTGGCCCGCTCCCTGGGCACCGGCCACGAATTCGTCTCCATGAGTTCGCTGACCGCCGGGTGGATCCTCTCCGGGGCATCGAGCCAGTGGAACAACGCCAAGCCCGGCAAGGTGGGCCACACTTTGGTGCATGGCGAGTTCGCCAATCCCATTGTGGTGCTGGACGAGGTGGACAAGGCCGGGGGCGACTCCCGCTACGACCCCCTGGGCGCCCTCTACGGCCTCCTGGAAAGGGAGACCGCCTGCCACTTCAAGGACGAGTACATCGACATCGACATGGATGCCTCCCACATCCTGTGGATATCCACCGCCAACGACGAGCGGAGCATCCCGGAGCCCATCCTCAACCGCATGAACGTGTACGAAGTCCCCCGCCCGGACCGGGACGCGGCCCGCACCATCGCCGCCGCCCTTTACCGGGGCATCATCGCCGAGCACGACTGGGGCTTCCCGCCGGACGCCGACGACGAGGTGCTGGAATGCCTGGCCGGCCTGCCCCCCCGGGACATGAAGAAGCGGCTCCTGGCCGCCTTCGGCACCGCCAAGCTGGACGGGCGGGACCATCTGGAAAGTCGGGATTTCAACGCCCCGACCGGTGGGAGGACAAGGAAGATCGGCTTCTGACTGGCCGCCATCCCTGACTAAAGGCATACTGCCGCATCCTGGCCCCCAAGCCATGGCCGGGATGCGGCAATCACAACAAGGCGAATCAGGGAGCGTCACATGGCAGAACAGCAAACCGGCGAAGTATCCGTCACCCTCAAGCTCGACCCGAAGGTCCACGAGGCCTTCCTGCGCAAGGCCCAGCAGGCCAACATGGACCTGGAATCCTTCCTCGGCAGCACCCTGACCATCGTCCTGGGCTGCCGGGTGTTCAACGAGCAGTACTCCTGTTCGCCGGCCAAGTTCATCAAGAAACCGAACGCCGAAAACGATCGGTGCGACGAAGCGGCCTGAAAAAACCCTGGCGCAGCGATGCCATAGTCCTGCGTAACTTTTGCTACATATCCCGGGGTTTCGAATCGCTAACTTTCATGGTGCTACATCCCGTAGCGCCATGAAAGGAGCAAGACATGAAACCCCTGCGCTATTTCCTCGACACCCATGACCGCGCCGCCGGGACTTTTCCCGAGCAACTGACGCCGGAGCAGTTCGAGGTCTTCTTCAGGCAATACGAGCAGGCCTGCCTGGCCGAGGGGGTCATTCCCCTCAAGGTCCACCTGAGCTACGACGACGGCCGGGCCTTCTGCCTCAACCTGGCCCGGGACGCGGATGCGGTGAAACGCGCCCACCTGCGGGCGGGCCTGCCTTTCGACCAGATCACCGAAGTCACGACGGCAACGCCGGGGGATACTTTCTTCCGCCGCACTCCCATTGCCGAACGGCACGCCTGCGCCTAGCCCTTCCCCGAGGATCGTCCCGCACCGGCAGGCACGACAGCTGTTGGAGGCGACGATCCCCTTTCCTGGAGAAAGTCATGAATACCGGATTGACGGAATTCTGGGGCGTCGGCATCGCGGCGATCCTGCTCGGAGTGGCTGCCCTGACCGCCATGGTTCACAAGGAACTCGGCCCCTTCGCCGGGCTGGAACCCCCGGGCAAGTGGATGCTGACCGCCGCCCTGGGCATGGGCCTTTTTGCCTTCGGCCTGAAGATGGCCGTGGCGCTGGCCATCAGCGAATCGCCCCAGAACACGGTGGTTCCCCTGGCGGCCAACAACCTGGCGCCCACGGCCGCAAACCGGGACGGGACTGCGGAATTCACTAATCCCGCCCCCAGCCGCCCCCTGCGCCACATCTGGGAAACCCTGCCGGAACAGGTCCCGGTACCGGCGGACAACCCCATGACGCCGGCCAAGGTCGCCCTCGGCAAGCGCCTGTTCTACGAGACCCGGCTGTCGGGAAACGGCACCCTGTCCTGCAGCTCCTGCCACGACCTGTACAACCGGGCAGGAGGCGACGGGCGCCCCACCGCCGAGGGCATCCGCGGCCAGATCGGCCCCCGCAACGCCCCCACGGTGTGGAACGCCGCCTTCCAGTCGGTGCTGTTCTGGGACGGCCGCGCACCGTCCCTGGAGGCGCAGGCCAAGGGCCCCATCCTCAACCCCATCGAGATGGGCATGGGCTCCCCCGCCGAAGCCGTGGGGCGGCTGTCCCGGGACCAGTCCTACCGGACGGACTTCGCCAAGGCCTTCGGCGGCGACGGCACCATCACCTTCGACCGGATCGCCCAAGCCATCGCCACCTTCGAGCGCACCCTCGTCACCGCCGATTCCCCCTATGACCGTTTCGTTCGGGGCGACGCTTCCGCCTTGAGTCCGCCCCAGTTGCGGGGCATGGCCCTGTTCGAGTCGGTGGGCTGCATCCTCTGCCACCGGGGCCCGAATTTCAGCGACGCGAGCCTCGTCGGCGGCGAAAATCCCTTGCGTTTCTTCCCCGCCAACCCCACCCCCTACGAGGACAAATACAAGCTCCTCGGCGAGGACGGCAAGCGGGGTATCTGGCGCATACCCTCCCTGCGCAATGTCGCCCTGACCGGGCCCTGGTTCCACAACGGTTCCGTAGATACCCTGGAGGAAGCGGTGCGCGTCATGGCCGGTGCCCAACTCGGCCGCTCGGGCAGGTTCATGACCTGGTTGGACCAGGACAAATCCCTCGCCCGGGGCGACCATTCCCCCTTGAGCGACCGCGACATCGGCGACATCGTCGCCTTCCTGGAGTCCTTGAGCAGCGACTCGCTACGCGCCCGAAGGAAACAGGGGCGCTGACGGGCTTCAAATGCCGGCGGCAACGCCCCTCCCGGGCTTAGAATGTCCGCCCGGGAGGAATATGTCATGGTCAACCTGGAGAATTACAGCCCCTTCTGCCATCTGAGCGGGCCGGGCAAGAAGCTGTTGGGGGACGGTTTCGTCAGCCGGCATTACCCCTCGGCGACACCGCTCCTCTTCAAGGGGCAACGGATCTCGGGCGCCTATTTCGTGCTGGAAGGGCGTCTGCGGGTGTATTCCCTGGCCCCCAACGGGACCGAGGCCACCCTCTATTTCATCCAGCCCGGCGAGACCTGCGTCTTCGCCTTGAACAGCCTGTTCAACGACCTCCTCTATCCGGCCTGGGTCCAGGCAGTGGCGGAAACCACCATCGCCCTCATCCCCGGCACCGTCTACCGCGGCCTCTTCGCCAGCGAGGCGGTGATCCAGGACTTCACCGTCCGCAACCTCTCCACCCTGGTGTTCCGGCTCATGGCGGAACTGGAGGAGGTCCATTCCTACAAGCTGAACGAGCGCCTGGCCAACCTCATCCTCATCCACGCCTCCTCGGGCGGCGAATTGCGTATGACCCAGCAGGAAATGGCTTTCCATCTGGGTACAACCCGGGAAGTGGTGGCCCGCCTGATCCGGGAGTTCGTCGCCCTCGGCTTGATCGAAACCCGGCGCGGCTTGACCCTGGTGCTGAATGCCGAAGGGCTTTCCCAAGTCATCTCCAATGATTCCGATCGGGCCCGGTAGGGCAGCAGTGACGTGTAGTACGCCGTGGCACCGCCATAGGGCCATCGGTTGAGCAGGGCTATCCCTTAGCCTACTGTCCGATATTCCGGGACTGCCCCTGTCTGAGGCGCAGGCGCTCCAGTTCGTTGTAACCGGCATGGAGGGCGGCACTGGGCATGTTTCCTGTACAGCACGGGGAAGGCGGGTCGGCCGTAAATTGACCGCCATTCTTGGAGTGTTGCCCCGCGCGCAATTTCATCGCTGCAAGTTGCTCTGGCGAGGGTGCGATGGAAAAGGTGTCCAGCAGGTCATCCCACACCAGGTGCGGCAATTGCCGGTAATTGACCAGGCGTAGTTCATCGGCGTAGAGGCAGGCCGCGTCGAAGAAATACTCAAGCATCTTCACGCAATACTCGTCCAGGCTGCAGGGTGATGACGTGAAATCGAGGGGCGGCATGGCTGCGGTGACGAGGCCCGGCACCATTTGGCGGCCTCTTTGCCTGCTGTGCGAGGCGAGGATTTCCGCGGGTTCGCGGTACACGAACAGGAACGGCGTGGAGGGAAAGGCTCGGCGAAATAGCGGCAGGCTGCCGATGTGCCAGCTGTCCAGCTTGATGAACAGGTGGCGGTCTTCCTTAAAGCGCCTCTGTCCCAGGGCGGAAACGATGTGTCGCAATCTCTGTTCCGCCTCGCTTCCATGCCGTCCGCCGTGATACTGGCGGAGGAATGAATCGATTGCGGGCGGTTCGGACAGGGCGATGCAGTCCGGCAGGGAGGAGAACAACTGGGTCAGCAGCGTCGAGCCGCAGCGGGAGGCGTGGAAGATGAAGGCATCGGGCGCTAGCGGCCTGTCGAACCTTTTCGCAGCCTCATAGTTGGTGTGCAGATATAGCCGGTCTGTTTGCACAAGGGAGGAGAGGGTGCTGTGGAAAAACGGCTCACTGAATTTCTTCTCGCCGAGGAAGCGCCACCACAGGCCGTCTTCCCCAGCCACGACCGGATACCATCCGCGCAGCGATTCAAGCTCATCAAGCCGCACCTGCCTGCCGCGCAGCAGTGCCCGTTCATCGGGAGTAAGGCTGGCGTTCATGATTCGGCGGTCGCGTCCCTGATTGCGGCCAGCTTTTCGGCAAGCTGCCTGCCTCCGTTGTCCTCCATCGCCAGCAGGCTGTTGATGATTGCAGTCACGTTGCCGTCGTTGATCGAGGCATCCCCATACTTCGGCTTTGCCTTTGGCGCGAAACCGGCCTCCGCGAACATCTGCTCGAGCCAGGGATTGACGATGCAGTCCAGCATCAGGTGAATGCGCGGCTGCGAGCTGCCGTTGTATACGCCGTGCATGCAGGCTGCGTTCAGGTACCAGACGTGTCCGGCGGAAAAGTGGATTTCTTCGTCTTCGACGGTGAACAACACTTCGGGGGTGGTGGCGATGGGAATGTGCAGCCGCGCCACGCCGTCCTCGAAGGACGTCCCGTTATCGCGGTGAGGCTTGATGCGGCAGCCTGCCTCCATCGCCATCAGCCGGACCGAAGTGACCTCGCACTTGAAACTGGCGATGATTTCGCGGAAATAGGGGCAGCGCGCCAGCAGGGCAGTATCCTCGTAACGCACGTCGGACAGGGAGATGATGTGGTCGGCCCGGCCATCCTTTGAACGCAGCGGCGCACAGCGCCATTCCTTCTCGTACGCCTGGGTGTTGAAATGGGCGATCCAATCCGCCTCCTGGATTTGAGCCAGGTCTGCAAGCAGGCGTGGGACGTCGAAGGAGAGGGGCAGGCGCAGATAGCGGGTGACCGGGTCGGTAGGCCGTTTATTTCCGAACAGGCTGTGCGCGGCGGAGCATGCTGCGCCATCCTGTTGGGAAAGGATTTCATACCTCAGCTCCGGGTTACTGCCCAACTGGTAGTGGAACTGCAATTCCTCCCCGCCCCGAAACTTGCCGGGAAGCGGCTTGGGCAGCGTCAGGCTGCTGTCGTAATCCTGCAAACAGGTGTCGCCGTAGACCGTGATGCGGGTCAGCAGGTGGGGCCGGTAGCGTGGTTCCAGCGGCTCGGGAATCTTTATCCTGCCCGCGGGCAGTCGGTCGCCCTCGATGTGCGCCCAGTCGCGGATACTGGCTGCGTCCAACTCGAATATCTTCCCCAGGTTGATCCTGTCGCGCCGAGGCGGCGGAATTTCTCCGGTGTGGTCGGCCGGAAGGAAGACGTGCTCTTTGGCGGCGTGCAACACGCAGGCTTCCACGCTGACCGACTCCGGAACCATGCGCGCGGAGGGAGCTTGGGTCAGCAGGTTGCGGGCGACGGAGACTTGCGGTTCGTTATGCAGGGTGACCGACATGGTTTCGCTCACGATCACGTCGGGGAGGCTGTCCGCAGGAACCCTGTAGCTGGAAGCATCGGCACAGATGCATTCCGCCACATGGTCGGACAGCCCCAGCGAGCCGATCAATTCCATCGCGTCGTCCAGACACTCCTGATGAATATCCAGCAAGGTGAAAACGACCTGCTTCGCAGAAAACACGGTCATCAGCGGCAACGCCAGCAGGGCGTACGGCCCGCAACCGGCATACAGCACGCGGACGGGGCGGCCGGGAAGAAGAGCGTCCTTGACCGCAGCGCCCAAGCCCCGGATGAAGGCGGGCGTCCGGTACAATTCCCGCAAGCACATTGCCGCCGTGGTGGGCGAGATAGCGAGCCCGCTGTCCAGTCGGGTTTCCCCGGCGCCTATTCCGCCTGCGGGGGCGAGCTGGAAATGGGTCCGTTGTTCGAGCAGTTCGCGCAGGCATTGCGCCTCGGGCAACAGATTCTGTAACGTCCGTTGCGGATCGAGAAAGGCATGGGCGATTCGTGTGAGTTCAAGCGGGTCTTTATCCATTATCCGGTTCTTTCTTGGCAGCGTTACGGGATCTGGGTAACAGCTCAGGCGCATTTTTACCTGTTTGGATTATGCTAACGTGCTTTCACGGGGTTCATCAAAAAAATGCATACTGCCGCCGCCCGCATGGGCACCGACAGCAAGCGCCCTTCCTCGCAGAGGAAGGCCACACTCAGAAAAATACCGAAATTGATTCACGACGTGGTGTTACGTAAGCGCGAGACAAAGAGGGCGTAATGGCGAGGTATTACCGTTGTTACGGCTTTACCGTCGTTTGCGATTTTGAACTGCCCGAACTACTCCCCATCACACCACCAGCCCGCGCAGACGTCCGCATCGCCATCGGCGCGGTGGAACGGGACGGTCTACCCCATGGGCAGCAACTCGGGAGACGCTTGTGGGCGGGCGGTGGAGCGTTGTGGCTGCACATACCCGGCGTCGCCCGGTTCTTGATAAGCGGCGGCGACGAGATTCGCATTGATCCAGAAGTTGGCGCTGACGAGGACAGTATCCGGCTGTACCTCCTGGGCTCCGCATTCGGTGCGTTGCTGTTCCAGCGGGGGCTGCTCGTGCTGCACGGCAATGCCGTTCGCGTAGGCGACGGCTGCATGGTGTGCGTCGGCCATTCCGGCACGGGAAAATCGACCCTGGCCGCCGCTTTCATGCGGCGCGGCTATCCGATACTGGCCGACGACGTGGTTCCGGTTGATGATGATTGCATGGCTCTGCCCGGCTTTCCGCGGATCAAACTGTGGCAGGATGCCGCCGAGCGCATGAGCATAGGCGTTGACGGGTTGCGGCGCATCAGGCCGGACATGGAGAAATTCAACCTTCCCGCATTTGACGCTTTTTCAACGCAGCCTTTGCCGGTGAAATGGGTTTACGTGCTGGAGCGCCATAAGCAAGAGGATGTCCTGCTCGAACCGGTGCAGGGTATGGAGCGCTTCCGCCTGCTGCACCAGAACACTTACCGGGTACGTTTCCTGAGGGCACTCGAACTCAAGGCGGAGCACCTGAGATTATGCGGCCGATTGTCGGCGCGCATCGACATGGCGAAACTGCTTAGGCCCGAGCATGGCGATTCGGTGGAGCAACTGGTGGACCGGATATTGGCCGATATCGCCGGGCGTTAATGAGCCTCGCGCAAAAGATCAGGAAACCTCGATCAACTCCTGTTCGGCCAGCTTGCCGAGGAATTCCAGGACATCCACTTCACATACGGATCTTTCCACGTCGTATTCCTGCAGCAGTTTGTCGCACAAGGCGGATACCGTGACCGGCGTCTCGATCAACTGCCAGATGCGGCTGCCGATTCCGGACAAGCCGTAATAATTGCCCCTCTCAATACTCATCATCACCAGTTCGCCGTCCACGTCGGCGCTGATCGGATCGCTGCTTTGCTTGACTACGTTATTCAGATCCATTGCCGCTCTTTCAATTAAAGACCGCTTCCAGCTGTATCGCGCCGTTCTCAATGCCGATGGGGACGAGGAAAAGCAGCAGTTCTCCCAATTTTTCATGCTCCAGCGTGTAAGACCCCTGCTGAAAGGAAACGCCGGGAGGGCCGGAAAATATCAGGGAAAACGGAATGCGTGCGCCGCTTCTTGCATAGCGGCTTGCATCCCGCACTTCCTTCAATACCAACGGGCATTCTCCGTTTTCTGCGCGTAGCTGGAAAGCTCTACCGGTATGCGACGAGAAATTCGCAAACGTCAACGTTGATAGCTCTGTCATTTTTATGCCTGAATTATTAGGAATCCGTGTGACGGCGCGAACGCCGCAATACCCTGGAATCCTATCCCAATTTCACGGGCTTGCAAGTTCCAATAGTAGATTTACCCGATCATTGCCAAAATCGGTATTATTGCGATCGGCATATGCCAAACGACTTGTCTGGGAGGGAAGATGGAACCATTTGTCGGGCAAATAAAAACCTGGGGATTCTCGTTCAATCCCCAGGGTTACGCTCTGTGCAACGGCGCAACCCTGAATATTCAGCAGAATGCAGCGTTGTATTCGCTGATCGGCGTTCAATTCGGCGGCAACGCCTCAACGACTTTCCTGTTGCCCGATCTGCGGGGCCGGGTCCCGCTAGGGGCGGATTACACGCGCTCCCAGTATCTCCAGGGCCATACCGGCGGTGCGGAGACGGTGGCGCTGGTGGCGGGCAACATGCCGGCACACACCCACGTCATGAACGCGTCGAATACGCCCGCCGCATTTCCGCTGCCGGGGACGACCAGCGAACTGGCGCAACCGGGAAACTGGGGAAATGGAAGCGCGATACAGTTGTACGGACCGAATGCCGCACCAGTCGCACTGGCCGCCGATGCCATAGCCGTTACTGGCGCCGGGGCGGGACACAACAACATGCAGCCCTACCAGGTGCTGAATTTCTGCATAGCCCTGACCGGCTACTACCCCTCGCGCAACTGAGCTGACTAGGAGAAGACAAAATGAGCGACGCATATTTGGGCGAGATCAAATTGTTTGCCGGCAACTTCGCACCCGCGGGCTGGCACTTGTGTGACGGCAGCTTGCTTCCGATCAGTTCGTACCAGGCATTGTACTCACTGTTCGGCGTCACATACGGTGGCGACGGCGTGACAACGTTCGGCATCCCCGACCTGCGGGGGCGGGTCCCGGTGGGCCAAGGCCAGGGCCCGGGCCTGAGCGCCTACGCCCTCGGCACCAAGGGCGGCAGCGAGACGGTCACCCTCACGCCTGACCAGTTGCCGGCACATACCCATACCTGGCAGGTTTCGACTGGCGACGGCACCACCAATACCCCCAGCAGCGCGGTGATGCTGGCCAAACCAACGGGTACAAGCAATTCTTACACCCTGTACCGGGCGGCGAGCGACCCCGGCATCACCTATACCGCCGGACCGGCAGACATGATTTCGTACGCCGTCGGAAACATGCCGCACACCAACGTCATGCCGAGCATGGCGTTGTACTACATCATCTGCACGGAAAGCGGCGTATACCCGCAACGGAACTAACAGGAGCCCTAGACATGAGCGATCCATTCATCGGCGAAATCTGCCCCCTGCCCTATTCCTTCTCGCCCTATGGCTGGGCCTATTGCGGGGGACAACTGATATCAGTGCAGCAGAACCCGGCGCTGTATTCCATCGTCGCCAATACTTTCGGCGGCACGGCTGGCCAGACATTCGGCATACCCAAGCTGCAAGCTGCGCTGGTTCCCATGGGAGCGGGCAATGGCCCCGGCCTGACGCCTCGCGCCTGGGGCGCCACCGCGGGACTGACCAACGCCAGCGTCCAACTCAATAGCACCCAGCTCGCCACCCACAACCACAGCACCAAGTTCGCCCTGGGGCGCAGCACGACCCCACAGGCCAATCCCCAGGGGAATTACCTGGAGCAACTGGCGGAAAATGTTTCGGGAACGATGACTGCACGTGCAATTTTCGAGAAGACGACCCCGCAAAACGTCAGCCTCCTGTCCTCGACCTTGCTGCCCACAGGCGGTAACGGCGCTCACGAGAACCAGCAGCCCTTCCTGGCGTTGAACTTCTGCATTGCCCTGACGGGCACCTATCCGGTGAGAAATTAAGCCGTTCAAGGGGCGCCCGGGAGGGCGCCCCTCTTGTAACTTGAAACAATCATGGACATCCGACTTCCTGACAACTTGGGCATACGACCAGCGCGCGACGAAGACCAGGGCTTCATCGCCTCTTTGTACCGTTCCAGCCGCGACGACCTGCGCCTGGTAGATGCCGAGGACGATTTCATTGAGGAACTCATCCTCATGCAGCACCGGGCGCAGGCGCTCGGTTATGGCGACGCGTATCCCAACGCCTATTACTTCATCGTCGAGAATCTCGGCGAGAAGATAGGCCGCGTCATCGTGGATTTTGGCCACAACGAGATACGCCTGGTGGATGTCACCTTTATCCGCGAGGCGCGCGGCAAAGGCTTCGGCAGCAGCGTTATACGGGCCTTGCAGCACGCGGCGGGGCAGGCGCGCGCACCGCTTACGATCACGGTGCATCGAAGCAATCCCGGCGCGAAGCGGCTCTACCTCGCGCTTGGCTTCCACGTCGAGCAATCCGATCCCATGCTCGAATTGATGGCCTGGTATCCCCGGTAACGCAGAAGCTTCTCCGCAATACACGAACACGAAGGCCACGAAGCAAAATGACGGGTCGCACGTTGAAGCCGTATTGCCTTATGGCGAAGCCGGGAGCGTGTTTTGTGACGCTAACGCCTATACAGCCAGCGATTTAGCCAGCGCAGCGACAGGATGTTGCGGGTGAACATGAAGCAGAAGTTCTGTTCATCCAGACCATCCCGCGCATTGTCGATTTGCCGGGACAGTTTTTCCTTGTCCACCAGTTCTGCCACGGCGGGGTGCATGTTCGCCGCTTCTTCCGCGCCGAGCCGGGCAAGGTGCTTCATGTTTTCGCTGCGCCAGCCGTTCCGAAAACCCCAGTCGCCCATGTCCTTGCGTCGGTTCCACTGAATCTTGGGCGGCACGATTCCTTCGATGGCCCGGCGGTGCAAGTAGCGCCCCATGCCGTTTCCAACCTTTTCCAGCGACGGCGTGGAGAGATACTGCTGCACTAAGCGAACATCGAGCAGCGGAGCGCAATATTCGATGCCATAGGCTTGGCACATCATGGTGGAATTTTCCAGCCGCGTGGTGAGGCGCGGCCCGAGCCGGTTTTGCAGGATGAAGTCGTTGACCCGCCGGTAGGGAGCGTTGAAACGGGCTTCTTCTTCGTGCAAGGGACGCAGTTCCTGCTCGAATTCCGGGCGCAGTATCCATAACTGGCGGTACCGAGCGTAGGCTGCGCCCATGGCAGACGAGCCTTGCGGAAGGCGGAAATGGTTCTTGACCGCCTTGGCGAAAGCCAGGGCGCGCCTCGCGGGGTTACCGGGCAGTGCATCCCAGAGGGCACAGAACTGGCGATTGGCCAGAAATTCGTAGCGCGCCTGGTGTGCCTGGCTGGTACCGCATTCGTCGCCGCCGAATCCAGAGAAATAACGACCTATGCCGAACTGCTCGGCCCAGCGGTAGAAGTACATCGGCGAGGCCTGGCCGTTGTGCCACTCCAGCGGGTAGCCGTTCATCCGCAACGCCCGCTCCAGGATATCCTCATCCGGAATCTGCAACTGGGTGATGAGATGGTTATTGACCATGCCGCAGTATCGGCTGGTCTCCATCATGTATCCCGGTTCCAGCTCATCGAAGGCATAGCCGAACCCATGCAGGTTGGCCAGGGGCTGCCGGGTGAGCTGCACCGCGCAGCCTACAACGGTGGAGGAATCCATGCCGCCGCTGTTGTCGAAGCCCATGGGGCGTTGCGCATCCAGGCGGCAGAGCACCGCCTCTTGCAGTATCGCGCGATACGCTTCCACCCAGGCGTGGTCCCGTTTGCGAGTCTCCGGTGCATCGTCCCGGAACTCGAAATAACGACGCAGGCTGGTACGGCCCCGATGCAATTCCAGGCTGTGGCCGGGAGGCAGCTTCAGCACCCCCTTGTAAGCGGTACGGTCATGGCTGTGGGACAGGTTGGCAAGATAAGCCGCTATCCATTGCGGATCGGGTGCGGGAGCATGGCTCTGTAGCCGGGGGAAAACAGCGGCGGTGCAGCCGAAAGCGAAAAAATCTTCGCTGGCGAGGTAATACAGCGGCCTCACGCCCAACGGGTCGCGCGCGAGGAATAGCTTTTGTTCTTGCGGATCAAACAGGACGAAAGCGAAATCGCCGACTAAGCACGCCGGGCATTCTTCCCGCCTTTTGTGCCAGGCCGCCAGGGCCAATGCGGCATCCGGAACGTCTTCGGGAAGCTGCAGTTCACGCAGCAATTCGTTGCGATTGTCCAGCCGCCCCCAAAAAACGGCGAGCCTGCCCGAGTGTGGACAACGGTATGGAATGGAGTTGGGATCGCGATTCTGGGTATTTGCCTGGACAAGCAGGAAATATTCGTCCTGCCATACCCAATTTTTTGCGGCCTGCTCGTGCGAACCCAGTGCAGCAATTAAGTTTGCACTGTCAGCAAATGCGCCGGGAAAGAAAGCGGAGGTGAGTGAAATAACTCCTGCAAACATCACGCAGGGCGAGACACAAAGTTAATGCTAGCTGGGTCCGGTACTCGGAGAGGCTTCAGTAGGATTCAGCGTCGGTTTTGCTTGCGTGCCACTGGCAGCGCTCAGCATATGCAACCGCGGCTTGACGTAAGGCTGCTTTTTCGCCTTGTTCTCCGCAGCGTCAGCTCCGGCATTTCCCAGGATTTCGTTATCCATCGCAACCTCGTTGATTAAGTTCGGGTACGGCCCATATGATAACCTGTTAATTAGGCGGCATGACATCCTGGATCTACCGTCTTTGACGCCAGTTTCCCATGAACATCATCCATCCATATTATTTATACGGATTGCATGTGGCCAGCGACTTGTCGCTGCCTGAACTGCCTATAGCGAAGATGGGGCAGCCCGACGTGTTCTTCCGGCGCGCCGGGGTTGCGGGAAGCGTTCCTGAATACTGCAGGCCGCTGGGGCCTTTCCATGCCGCGGCGCCCAGAGAGCTATGGCTGCAGGTGCCGGATATCGCGCGGTTTCTGGTGCTGGACGGTCGGGAAGTGAGGTTCGATCCGATGCCTGGCGCGGACGAGGCCGACTTGAGGACATTCTTGCTAGGGCCGTGCTTGGCGGCGCTGCTGATGCAACGTGGTTTGCTGGTGTTGCGCGGCTGCGCCGT
>JBLNBI010000476.1:0-6678 GCA_050259815.1 Actinomycetota bacterium
CCGACGGCCGGGGCAAGGTATCTGCCCATGCCTGGGATGCCGTCTCCCGCCTGGACGCCGGCAGCAAATTCCATCCCGCCTGGGCCGGCGAGCCGGTGCCCCGCCTGGCCGACGCCCTGAGCCTGTGCGCCGCCCTGGGGCTTTCGGCCAATGTGGAAATCAAGCCGGCGGCCGGATATGAGGTCGAAACCGGTCGCACCGTCGCCCGCTCGCTGCCGAGTTCCTGGCCGTCGGGCCAAACCTTGTTGGTTTCTTCCTTCTCCGAGCGGGCCTTGGCGGCAGCAGCCGAAACCGGCTGTCCATGGCCCCAGGCCCTCCTGGTGGGCGCCATTCCCCGTGATTGGCAAAGCCGCTTGCAGTCCCTCGGCTGCATGGCCCTCCATGCCGATGCTGCCAGGCTGTCCGAAACGCGCCTGGCGGAGTTGCTGGCGGCCGGGGTGCCTATCGCCGCCTATACGGTCAATTCCGCCGAGGAGGCCCAGCGCTGTTTCGGGCTCGGGGTCGCATCCCTGTTCACCGATCGTCTCGACAGCCTCGGGCGGGAGTGATCCCCGCCGGGTTTGGCCGAAGCCTGTCGCTTTAATTTAAAATCGACGGTTGCGAATTTTGACCGCAGGCTGCGAACCCATGAAAAGCGCCGACATCCGCCAAGCATTCCTAGACTTCTTCGCCTCCAAGGGCCACCAGATCGTGGCTTCCAGCTCCCTGGTGCCCCACGAGGACCCGACGCTGCTCTTTACCAACGCCGGGATGAACCAGTTCAAGGACGTGTTCCTGGGCTTCGACAAGCGCCCCTACACCCGCGCCACCACGTCGCAGAAGTGCGTCCGGGCCGGCGGCAAGCACAACGACCTGGAAAACGTCGGCTACACCGCCCGCCACCACACCTTCTTCGAGATGCTGGGCAACTTCAGCTTCGGCGACTACTTCAAGCGGGATGCCATCACCTACGCCTGGGAACTGCTCACGGTCGTCTTCAAGCTGCCCAAGGACAAGCTGACGGTCACCGTCTACGCCGAGGACGACGAGGCCTACGACATCTGGACCAAGGAAGTGGGCGTGCCGGCCGAGCGGGTCATCCGTATCGGCGACAACAAGGGCAGCCGCTACGCCTCCGACAATTTCTGGATGATGGGCGATACTGGACCTTGCGGCCCCTGCACTGAGATCTTTTACGATCATGGTGAGCACATCTGGGGCGGCCCCCCGGGAAGCCCCGAGGAAGACGGCGACCGTTTCATCGAAATCTGGAACAACGTCTTCATGCAGTTCAACCGGGACGAGCAGGGCGTCATGCACCCGCTGCCCAAGCCCAGCGTGGACACCGGCATGGGCCTGGAGCGCATCGCCGCCGTGCTGCAGCACGTCCATAGCAACTACGAGATCGACCTCTTCCAGAACCTGATCAAAGCCGCCGCCCGGGAGACCAGCGGCGCCGACATGGACAGCCCGTCCCTCAAGGTCCTGGCCGACCATATCCGCGCCTGCTCCTTCCTCATTGCCGACGGCGTCATTCCGGGCAACGAGGGCCGGGGCTACGTTCTGCGCCGCATCATCCGCCGGGCCATCCGCCACGGCTACAAGCTGGGCGCCCGCGCCGCCTTCTTCCACAAGATGGTGCCGGACCTGGTGGCCGAGATGGGCTCCGCCTATCCGGAGCTGACCCAGAACCAGGCCAAGGTCATGGCCGTGCTCAAGCAGGAGGAGGACCGCTTCTTCGAGACCATCGAGAACGGCATGGCCATCCTGGAAGCCGGCCTGGGCGAACTGAAGAAGGCCGGCAGCACCGTCTTCAACGGCGAGACCGCCTTCAAGCTCCACGACACCTACGGCTTCCCCCTGGACCTGACCCAGGACGTCTGCCGGGAGCAGGGCGTCACCGTGGATGCGGCCGCCTTCGACGCCGCCATGGCCCGGCAAAAGGAACAGGCCCGCGCCGCCGGCAAGTTCAAGATGGCCGCCGCCCTGGAATACGAAGGTCCCGCCACCGCCTTCCACGGCTACGAGTCCCTGGAGGTGAAGGGCAACGTGCTGGCCCTCTACAAGGACGGCACCCCGGTCAATCAGCTGAACGAAGGCGACCTGGGCGTCGTCGTCCTGGACAACACCCCCTTCTACGCCGAATCCGGCGGCCAGGTGGGCGACCGGGGCGAGCTGCGCTCGGTCCACGGCATCTTCGCGGTGGAAGACACCCTGAAGATCCAGGCCACCGTCTTCGGCCACCACGGCGTGGTCAAGACCGGCACCATCACCGTCGGCAACGGCGTCACCGCCAAGGTGGATGCCCAGGCCCGGGCCCGCACCATGCGCAACCACTCCGCCACCCACCTGCTCCACAAGGCCCTGCGCGAAGTGCTGGGGGAGCATGTGCAACAGAAGGGCTCCCAGGTGGACCCGGACAAGACCCGCTTCGACTTCGTCCATAGCCAGCCCCTGACCGACGAGGAAATCCGCAAGGTTGAGGCCATCGTGAACGCTGAAATCCTGGCCAACGAGGCCACCCAGTGCCGCGTCCTGCCCATCGCCGAAGCCCAGAAACTGGGCGCCATGATGCTCTTCGGCGAGAAGTACGGCGACGAAGTGCGGGTGCTGGACATCGGCTCCTCCCGCGAGCTGTGCGGCGGCACC
The DNA here is from genome assembly GCA_050259815.1 of Actinomycetota bacterium. Taxonomy (GTDB): domain Bacteria; phylum Pseudomonadota; class Gammaproteobacteria; order Burkholderiales; family Rhodocyclaceae; genus JAGTRP01. The sequence goes on from JBLNBI010000476.1 coordinate 2,629, forward strand.
CACGTGACCCGCACCGGCGACATCGGCCTCTTCAAAATCACCGTGGAAGCCGGCGTCGCCGCCGGCGTGCGCCGCATCGAGGCGGTCACCGGCGACAACGCCCTGGCCCTGGTTCAGCAGCAGGAAAAGATGCTGGCCGAGGCCGCCGCCGCCTTCAAGGCCCCAGTCACCGAAGTGCCGGCCAAGATCGCCCAGGTGCTGGACAACGTCCGCAACCTGGAGAAGGAACTGGCCCGGCTCAAGTCCAAGCTGGCCTCCAGCCAGGGCGACGACCTGCTGAACCAGGCCGCCGACGTGAAGGGCGCCAAGGTCCTGGCTGCCCAGATGGACGGCGCCGACGTGCCGGCCCTCCGTGAGACCATGGACAAGCTCAAGGACAAGCTGAAGAGCGCCGCCATCGTCCTGGCCTCCGTGACCGACGGCAAGGTCAGCCTCATCGCCGGCGTCACCGCCGACCTCACCGGCAAGGTGAAGGCGGGCGAGTTGGTGAACATGGTCGCCCAGCAGGTAGGCGGCAAGGGCGGCGGCCGGCCGGATATGGCCCAGGCCGGCGGCACCGATGCTTCTGCCCTGCCGGCGGCTCTGGGCTCGGTCAAGGGCTGGGTGGAAGGGAAGCTGTAAGGCGCCTACGCTTCAATGGGAAAAGCCGGCGATGCCGGCTTTTCTTTTTTATAGCGGCGGCAGGCTGCCGCCTCAGCTGGCGGCTTCCCGCGTGATATCGCTGGCCCAGGCGAGTGCCTGGGTAACGCAGTGGTTAAGCGCTTCCGCATCCAGCTCCGGCAGCCTTTCCAACTGCGCGGCGATCTCTGCCGGATCGCCCTGTTCGCTCAATTCGGTAAGCCGCAGCAGGGCGCCCAGGGAGCCGGTGCCATCGCACAGGGCGGCCCGCACTTCCGGGGCGATGGCCAGGGGGCCGATGATATCGGCGATGGGCAGTCCAATCAGGGCCGGCATGAGGGACATGATGCCGACCATGAAGGCTTGATCTGCATAGTCGGCGTCCCCGTGCGGCCCATGGCCGGCCAGGAGTTCCATGATGCGGCCGCGGGTGGCGGCCAACTGGAGCAGGGGATTGGCCAGGCCCTGGGGTCCCTGGGAGGCGTAGAGAAGGAGCTGCAGCCAGCGCTGCAGGTGGCGCCGGCCGACGACGGTGATGGCGTGGCGCAGGGAGGAGATGCGCACCACCATGCCGGCGCCCACCGAGTTGGTCAGGCGCAGGAGGTTCATGGTGAGTCCTGGCTCGGTCTTGAAGACCGCCTCCAACTCGCTGGTCTCCGCGTCCCCCAGGAGCAGCCCCATGAGTTTCATGAGGGCGACCTGGGAGTGATCCAGCCGCTTGCCGGCGATGACCGTCGGCTTGGCGAAGTAGTAGCCCTGGAACAGGTCGAAGCCCAGTTCCAGGCAATATTCCATCTGCTCCCGGGAATCCACCTTCTCGGCGAGGAGTTTCTTGCCCAGGGGGCGCAGCTTGCGGGCCAGGGTGGCCAGTGCTGCGTTGGACAGGGTGGGCAGGTCCACCTTGACGATCTCGGCCAGGTCGAAAAGCGGGCGGTATTCGGGGGTGAGCTGGATGACGTCGTCCAGGGCCAGGATGAAGCCCTTGGCCTTGAGTTGGGCACAACGCTGGATCACCCTTTCGGTGGGCGGCACGGTCTCCAGGATTTCGAGGACCACGGACTCCCGGGGCAGCAGTTCCAGCAGGTCGCTGAACAGGAAGTCCTCGTCCACGTTGATGAAGCCCCGGTGCTCGCCCAGGGCGTCCCCCACCGAGAGTTCGGAAAACGCATTGGTGATGACCGTGGCCGTGGCGATGACGCCATCTGTCACATTGGCGCTGGCGACGTGGCCGGCTCGGAACAGGAGCTCGTAGTCTACCAGCTTCTGCTGGCGGTCCAGGATGGGCTGGCGGCCGAGGTAGAGCTCGCTGTCCGACATGCCGCGTCAGAAAGGCAGCTGGACGCCCGGCCAGACGGCCGTGATGGCCTGCCGGAAGTCGGCCTGGATGCGGGCCAGTGCCTCGGGGTTGTCGGCCTCGAAGCGCAGCACCACCACGGGGGTGGTGTTGGAGGGGCGGGCCAGGCCGAAGCCGTCGGCGTATTCCACCCGCACGCCGTCGATGGTGATGACTTCCTGGGCATTGGAAAATTTCCCCGCTGCCTTGAGCTTGTCCACCAGGGCGAAGGGCTCGCCTTCCGCCATCTTGATGTTGAGTTCCGGGGTGCTGGAGGAATTGGGCAGACCCTTCAGGACGGCATTGCCGTCGGCGGCCTTGGAGAGGATTTCCAGCAGCCGGGCACCGGCATAGAGGCCGTCGTCGAAGCCGAACCAGCGCTCCTTGAAGAAGACGTGGCCGCTCATCTCGCCGGCCAGGGGGGCGCCGGTTTCCTTGAGCTTTTTCTTGATGAGGGCGTGGCCGGTGTTCCACATGAGGGACTGGCCGCCGTGCTGCTTGATCCAGGGGGCGAGGAGCCGGGTGCACTTTACGTCGAAGATCACCTGGCCGCCGGGGACGCGGGAGAGCACGTCGGCGGCGAAGAGCATGAGCTGGCGGTCGGGGAAGATGACCTCGCCGTCCTTGGTCACCACCCCCAGGCGGTCGCCGTCGCCGTCGAAGGCGATGCCTATCTCGGCGTCGGTGGTCTTCAGGGCGTGGATGACGTCTTCCAGGTTCTCGGGCTTGGAGGGGTCCGGGTGGTGGTTGGGGAAGTTGCCATCCACCTCGCAGAACAGGGGGATGATCTCGCAGCCCAGGCGCTTGAACAGCTCGGGGGCGACGGCGCCGGCCACGCCGTTGCCGCAGTCCATGACGATCTTCAGGGGGCGGGCGAGCTTCACGTCCTGGACGATGCGGTCCACATAGTCGCTGCGCACGTCGGCCTCGGTGCGCTTGCCCTGGCCGCTCTTCAGGTCGCCCGCCTCGATGCGGGCCTTGAGGGCCTGGATGGCGTCGCCGGCCAGGGTCTCCCCGCCGATCACCATCTTGAGGCCGTTGTAGTCCGGCGGGTTGTGGCTGCCGGTGACCGAGACGCAGCTGCTGCAGCCCAACTGGTGGGCGGCGAAATAGGTAACCGGGGTCGGCACGCAGCCGATATCCACCACGTCCACGCCGGCGGCGCAGATCCCTTCCGCCAGGGCACCGGCCAGCTCGGGGCCGGAAAGGCGGCCGTCGCGGCCGACGGCAATGGCCGTCTGGCCCTTCTCGACAGCCAGGGAACCGAGGGCTTGGCCAATTTTCCGGACCACATCGGCGGTAAGGGACTTGCCGACGATGCCGCGGATGTCGTAAGCCTTGAAAATTTCGCTGGGAAGCATAGGGGGATTACCTCGTCATTGATTCTTCGGTATCGAAATAGTGTAAGAGCCTTTGCGGCATCCAGTCCAGGCTGCCGGGGAATCCGCCGGTCACGAATCCCACATGGCCGCCATGGGCCGGGTACTCCAGGCGGACGCTGGAAGCGGCCTCGTCGCGGGAAGGCAGGAAGCGGGCGGGCAGGAAGGGATCGTTCAAGGCGTTCAGGACCAGGGTCGGAATCCGGATGCCGGGCAGCCAGGGCTTGGCCGAGGCCCGGCGCCAATAGTCGTCGGCTCCGGCAAAACCATGGATGGGGGCCGTGACGGCATCGTCGAATTCGTAGAGATTGACCGCACGCCGCATGCGCTGTTCATCGAACAGCCCGGGGAAGCGTTCCAGGCGGGCAGCGGATATGGCCTTCAGGGTCTGGAGGAAATGCCGGGTGTAGACCCGATTGAATCCCCGGGCCAGGTGGTGGCCGCAGCCGGCCAGGTCCAGGGGGGCGCTGACGGCGGCGATGGCGGCGACGGTGTGGCCTGCGTCGTCGCCCCGCTCCCCGGCCCATTTCAGCAGGGCGTTGCCGCCGAGGGAAACGCCGGCGGCGTAGAGGGGCGCTCCGGCGGCTTCCTGGGCAAAGCGGGCGAGAATCAAGACGAATTCCTCGGAATCCCCCGAGTGGTAGGCCCGGGGCAGCCGGTTCAGTTCCCCGGCGCAGCCCCGGAAATGGGGCAGGGCGAAACCCCACCCCTAGGCGCGGG
>JBLNBI010000477.1:0-6675 GCA_050259815.1 Actinomycetota bacterium
CGAGCGGGTGGTTTTCCCCGGCCAGGGCGCCATGCCCGACTGCATGCGGGAGCTGGATGCCCGCGGCTTGCGCCCCGCCGTGCTGGCCGCCGCCAAGGACAAACCTTTCCTGGGTATATGCATCGGCCTGCAAATGCTGTTCGAGCACAGCGAGGAGGGCAATGTGCCCGGCCTGGGCGTGTTCGAGGGTAACGTGCGCCGCTTCCCGGAGGGCCGCATGGTCGGTGCCGACGGCCAGCGTCTCAAGGTGCCCCACATGGGCTGGAACGAGGTCCGGCAGAAGCCCCACGCCCTTTGGGCAGATATCGCCGACGGCGCCCGGTTCTACTTCGTCCACAGCTATTGCGTCGATCCCAAGGACGCCGCCCTGGCGACGGGAACAGCCGAATATGGCGTCCCCTTTACCTGTGCGGTGGGCCGGGATAATATCTTTGCCGTCCAGTTCCACCCGGAGAAAAGCGCCCGCGATGGGTTGCAGCTTCTGAAGAATTTTGTCGAGTGGCGGCCTTAACCGGGTTTTGCGCCTACTTCCGTTTCTGTCGGGTTCATTCCAATAAATTCCCATGCTGATCATCCCCGCCATTGACCTCAAGGACGGCCAGTGCGTCCGTCTGAAACAGGGCCTGATGGAACAGGCCACCGTTTTTTCTGAAAATCCCGCCGAAATGGCTCGCCACTGGGTCGACCAGGGCGCTCGCCGGCTCCACCTAGTGGACCTGAACGGCGCCTTTGCCGGCAAGCCGAAGAACGAGTCCGCCATCCGGGCCATCCTCAAGGAAGTGGGTGACGAGATCCCCGTCCAACTGGGTGGGGGCATCCGCGACCTGGATACCATCGAGCGCTGTCTGGACGACGGCCTGAGCTACGTCATCATCGGCACTGCCGCCATTAAGAACCCGGGCTTCCTCCATGATGCCTGCGGCGCCTTCCCCGGCCACATCATCGTCGGCCTGGATGCCAAGGACGGCAAAGTGGCTACCGTCGGCTGGTCCAAGCTCACCGGCCACGATGTCGTCGATCTCGCCAAGAAGTACGAAGACTACGGCGTCGAATCCATCATCTATACCGATATCGGCCGGGACGGCATGCTGTCCGGGGTCAATATTGAAGCCACCGTCCGCCTCGCCCAGGCCCTCTCCATTCCGGTCATCGCTTCCGGCGGACTCGCCAGCGTCGAGGATGTGAGAAAGCTCTGCGCCGTGGAACACGAAGGCGTGGTCGGCTCCATCGCCGGCCGGGCCATCTACGACGGTACCCTGGATTTCAAGGCGGCCCAGGAAGCGGCTGATCAGGCCAGCCAGTAATGTCCCTCGCCAAACGCATCATCCCCTGCCTGGACGTAACCGCCGGGCGCGTCGTCAAGGGCACCAATTTCGTTGACCTGCGGGACGCCGGCGATCCGGTGGAAATCGCCCGCCGCTACGACGAGCAGGGGGCCGACGAGGTGACCTTTCTCGACATCACCGCCTCCAGCGACCAGCGGGATATCATCCTCCATATCATCGAAGCCTGTGCCGAACAGGTCTTCATTCCCCTCACCGTGGGCGGCGGCGTCCGCAAGGTGGAGGACGTGCGGCGGCTGCTCAATGCCGGCGCCGACAAGGTTTCCATGAATACCGCCGCGGTCCAGAACCCGGAACTGGTGTTCGACGCCTCCAGCAAGGTCGGTTCCCAGTGCATCGTGGTGGCTATCGATGCCAAGCAGACCGGCCCCGGCCAATGGTCCGTGTTCACACACGGCGGCCGCAACAACACCGGCCTGGATGCCGTTGAATGGGCGAAGAAGGTCGAGGCCCTGGGCGCTGGCGAAATCCTGCTCACCAGCATGGACCGGGACGGCACCAAGAACGGTTTTGATCTGGCCCTCACCCGGGCCGTGTCCGACGCAGTCAAGATTCCCGTCATCGCCTCCGGCGGCGTTGGCAATCTGCAGCACCTGGCCGACGGCGTGACCGAGGGCCGCGCCGATGCAGTCCTGGCGGCCTCCATCTTCCATTTCGGCGAATACACCGTGCGCCAGGCCAAGGAATACATGCGCGGCCGCGGCATCGAAGTCAGACTGTGAGCGATCTCGACAACGCGTTGCCCTGGCTGGACGCCCTCAAGTGGGACGGCGACGGCATGATTCCGGCCATCGCCCAGGATGCAGTCACCGGCAAGGTGGTCATGTTCGCCTACATGAATCGGGAGTCCCTCCTGGAGACGGTCAGCAGCGGCAACGCTGTATACTGGTCCCGCTCCCGCCGCCGCCTTTGGCGGAAGGGCGAGGAATCCGGCCACTTCCAGAAAGTGAAGGACATCCGCACCGACTGCGACGGCGACGTGCTTTTGCTGTCCATCGAACAGGTGGGCGGCATCGCCTGCCACACCGGCCGGGAAAGCTGCTTCTTCAACCAATTGCAGGGGGAACGCTGGGTTCCCGCCGATCCGGTTCTCAAAGACCCTAAGGATATATACGCAAAATGATGCCTCCGACCAGTGACATTCTGCATCGCCTGTCCGAAACCCTGCTGTCCCGCCGGCACGCCGATCCGGAGACCTCCTACACCGCGAAGCTGTTCGCCAACGGCCCGGATTCCATCCTGAAGAAGATCGGCGAGGAATGTGCCGAACTGATCATGGCGGCCAAGGACGGCAAGCGCCTCAACATCGTCTGGGAATCCACCGACGTCATCTATCACGTCATGGTGCTGCTGGCCTTCAACGGCCTCACCATCGACGACGTGCTCCAGGAAATGCGCCGCCGCGAAGGCATTTCCGGCATCGACGAGAAGAAGGCCCGGAGCGTCGAGAAGTGAGCGACTGCATCTTCTGCAAGATCGTTCGGGGCGAAATCCCGTCCAAGAAGGTGTACGAGGACGACGATCTCCTCGCCTTCAACGACATCAACCCGGCACGGCCGGTGCATGTGCTGGTGATCCCCAAGAAGCACATCACCTCCCTGGCCTCGGTCACCGAGGCCGACGCGCCGTTGTTGGGCAAGATGCTCGCGAAAGCCAATGAAATTGCGGTGGCTCAAGGAAGTCCTGACGGCTTCCGGGTCATCATCAACACCGGGCGGGTCGGAGGACAGGAAGTCGGCCACCTGCACGCACATATCGTGGGTGGACCGGAACCGGTCGGCCCCATGCTCAAACGCATCTGAGGAGATACTCATGGGCAGCTTCAGCATCTGGCACTGGCTCATCGTTCTGGTCATTGTCATGCTTGTTTTCGGCACCAAGAAACTGCGCAACATCGGCCAGGACCTGGGCGGCGCGGTGAAGGGCTTCAAGGAAGGCATGAAGGAAGCCAACGCGGATTCCAAGCCCGCCGAGGCGGCCCAGCCCCAGCAGGTGACCGGCCAGACCATCGACGTCGAGGTCAAGGAAAAGACCCGCTCCTAACCCGCGGTTAATGGGGCTTCGGCCCCCACTGGAATCATGTTCGACGTCGGCTTTTCCGAACTCATCGTCATCGGCATCGTGGCGCTCATCGTCATCGGGCCAGAACGCCTGCCCAAGGTGGCTCGCACCGTGGGCCACCTGCTCGGCCGCGCCCAGCGCTACGTCAATGACGTGAAGGCCGACATCAACCGGGAAATGCAGCTGGACGAGCTGAAGAAACTCCAGGCCCAGGTGGCCGAGTCGGCCCGTTCCCTGGAGGATTCGGTGCGCAAGGAGGTCGATACGGCGCGCTCGGTGATCGAGACTCCTGCCCACGACGCCGTGGCCGAACTGGAAGCGACGGCCAAGTCCCTCGAACAGACCGTGGCTGACGCAACGGCTCCCGCCGCTGAACCGGTGGCCGTCGCGGCCGCCAAAGAAGACAAGCCGACCGCATGACCGCCGCCGACCAGGAAGAATCCTTCATTTCTCATCTGGTCGAGCTGCGGGACCGCCTCCTGCGCAGCCTGATCGCCGTCGGCATCGCTATGGTCGGCCTCTGCCTCTACCCCGGCCCCGGCGCCATCTACGACCTGCTGGCCATGCCCCTCACCCAGGCCCTCCCGGAGGGTACCAAGATGGTGGCCATCGGCGTCATCACGCCCTTCATGGTGCCCCTCAAGGTGACCGCCATGGTGGCCTTCGTGGTGGCCTTGCCCTATATCCTCTACCAGGCCTGGGCCTTCGTCGCCCCGGGGCTCTACGCCCACGAGAAGCGTCTGGGTATTCCCCTGATCATCTCCAGTACCCTGCTGTTCCTGGCGGGTATGTCCTTTTGCTACTTCTTCGTCTTCGGCCAGGTGTTCAAGTTCATCGCCGGCTTCGCCCCCAAGAGCATCACCCCGGCGCCGGACATCGAGGCCTACCTGTCCTTCGTACTCACCATGTTCGTGGCCTTCGGCATCACCTTCGAGGTGCCGGTGGCCTTGGTCGTACTGGTGAAGCTGGGGGTGGTGACGGTGGAAAAGCTGAAGGAGTGGCGTTCCTACTTCATCGTCGGCGCCTTCGTCGTGGCCGCCGTGGTGACGCCGCCGGACGTGGTCTCCCAGCTGGCCCTGGCAGTGCCCATGTGCCTGCTCTACGAAGTCGGGATCATCGCCGCTCGGCTGGTCTCCAAGCCCGGTGCGCCGGAAACGGCAACCGGTACCGAGCTCCAGCAGGTTTCCGACAAATAATCAGCAGCAGCCCGGCCGCTTCTTCTCCGGGCCGGGGATGGTGGCCAGGGTTTGCACCGGCGCCCCTTCCTCGAACCACCACAGGCTGCCGGCCGGCATCACTTCCCAGGTCTCGTTGTCGGTCAGCGGCACGGTGGCGATCACGGCCACCTGGTCGTTCGGCGTGGTCACCTGACTGAAATCCACCGTCACGTCCTGGTCCTTCAGGTGGGCCTGGGTGAAAGGCGCCCGCCGGATGACGTAGGCCAGCCGCGTGGATGCGTGGGCAAAGAGCGCTCCCCCCTGGGACAGGAGAAAGTTGAATTCGCCATGGCGGCCCACGTCCAGGGTCAGCTCGTGGAGGGCGGCGAATATCTCAGCCCGGGGCGGCAGGCTGGCGCTGCCGAAGCGGCGACGGAGTTCCTGGAGCAGCCAGCAGAAGGCCCGCTCGCTGTCGGTGGAACCCACCGGCAGGAAGCTGCCGTCCAGCTCCGGGGCGAAATCCAGCAGGTTGCCGTTGTGGGCGAAGATCCAGTAGCGCCCCCACAGTTCCCGCATGAAGGGATGGGTGTTCTCCAGCCCGACGGCGCCCTGGGTGGCCTTGCGGATATGGGCGATGACGTTCTTGGAGTGGATGGGGTAATTGCGCACCAGCTCCGCCACCGGCGACTGGCAGGAGGGCTGGGGGTCCAGGAAGACCCGCACGCCCTTGTCCTCGAAGAAGGCGATGCCCCAGCCGTCCGTATGGACGTCCGTGGTACCGCCCCGGGCCTGGAAACCGGTGAAGGAAAAGCAGATATCGGTCGGCACGTTGCAGTTCATGCCGAGAAGCTGGCACATCTCGATGACTCCTGAAGCCTATTGATCCTCTTCGGCTTCCCGCTTCACGGTGGGCCGCTTGCCGATCTTGACCGGCATCTCGACGACGCTCTTGTCCCGACGGAGGCGGAAAGAGGCCTTCTCGTTGGGCTTCAGGGCGGCGATGAGGTCGAGCATCACTTGGGGGTCCTTGACGGATTGGGCATTGACCGACAGCAGGACGTCGCCGGGCTTGATGCCGGCCTGGTCTGCCGGGCTGCCCCGCACTACGCCGGCAATGAGGGCGCCGTCGGTGCCCTGGAGACCGAAGGATTCAGCTAGGTCGGGGGTGATTTCCTGGGCCTCCACGCCGATCCAGCCCCGGATGACCGAGCCGTTCTGGATGATCTGGTCCATGATGGACTTGGCGCTGGAGACCGGGATGGCGAAGCCGATGCCGAGCGAGCCGCCGGTGCGGGAATAGATGGCGGTGTTGATGCCGATCAGGTTGCCGGCGGCGTCCACCAGGGCGCCGCCCGAGTTGCCCGGGTTGATGGCGGCGTCGGTCTGGATGAAGTTCTCGAAGGTGTTGATGCCCAGGTGGGAGCGGCCCAGGGCGGAAACGATGCCCATGGTGACCGTCTGGCCCACGCCGAAAGGGTTGCCGATGGCCAGGACCACGTCGCCCACCTGGATATTCTCGGTGGCGCCGAAGGTGATGGCGGGCAGCTTGTCGGCCTTGATCTGCAGCACGGCCAGATCGGACTCGGGATCGCTGCCGATGAGCTTGGCCTTGTGGGCGGAGCCGTCCAGGAGGGCGACCTTGATGTCGTCGGCGGCTTCCACCACGTGGAAATTGGTCAGGATGTAGCCGTTGGGACTGACGATAACGCCGGAGCCCAGGCCGGAATTGCGGCGGGGCTGGCCTTCCTGGCGGTCGCCGAAAAAGTGGCGGAAGATGGGGTCGTCCAGGAGCGGGTGGCGGGGCGTCTTGACCGCCTGGGTGGTGTAGATGTGCACCACCGCCGGCAAGGCCTTGCGGGCCGCGTCACGGAAGGAGGCGTAACCGGCTCCGCCCATGCCGCCGCCGGCCGGGGCGGCTTCCTGGAGTTCGACCACCGCCGGGTGGCGTCCCAGCCACTCGGGCTTCAGGGTGCCGACCACAAAAAGCACGGCGAGCGCAACCGTTACCGTTTGTGCAAAAATCAGCCACAGCTTGCGCATTGGGGACCAGAGATCATGAAACGTGACGAATTGACACGCTATTTGGAAGAGTTGTTGGAGGTGCCGAAGTTCCG
>JBLNBI010000478.1:0-21633 GCA_050259815.1 Actinomycetota bacterium
GGGTCCGGGACGTGGCCCGCGCTACCGGTATGGGCGAGGAGAGCGTGCGCTCACTTTTCAAGCGTCTGGCCCGCTTCGGCGAAGTCTATCCGGTGGCCCACGACCACTATTTCACCGCCGCTGCCGTGGCCGACCTCGCCCAACGGGTCGCCGGCCTGTGCGAGCAGGAAGGCGCCGCCCGGGCCGCCCCCCTGCGGGACCAGATCGGCGGCGGGCGCAAGGTGGCCATCCAGATCCTGGAATTCTTCGACCGCATCGGCTATACCCGCCGGGTGAAGGACAACCATGTCCTGCGGGGCGAGGCCGGCCGGGGGATGGAATTCGCGTGATGACAAACTAATGCACATGCTGTCTGAGTTACTGCCAACCCACCACAAGAAGGAGAAGACGATGCATCCCAAGTTGCCGAACAAGACGCTGTTTGCAGCCGCTTTTGCCCTCCTGCTTTCCGCCTGCGCCACGACGCCGCCCGGAGGCGTCAGCGCCAAGCTGGAACCCCGCTCCGGCAGCTCGGTGACCGGCACCGTCATCTTCAGCCCGATGGGCGACAACACCCGGGTCCAGGCCGACGTCCGGGGCCTGACGCCGGGAGAGCACGGCTTCCACGTCCATGAGGTGGGCGACTGCAGCGCCCCGGACGCCAGCAGCGCCAAGGGCCACTTCAACCCCACCACCAAGGCCCACGGCCACCACACCGCCGCCGAACACCACGCCGGCGACCTGCCCAACCTGATCGCGGACAAGGACGGCAATGCCAAGTACGACCGGGAGGTCTCCCGCCTGCACATCGCCACCGGCCCGGTGGGGATCATCGGCCGCGCCATCGTCGTCCATGCCGACCCGGACGACTACAAATCCCAGCCCGCCGGCAATTCCGGCAAGCGGGTGGCCTGCGGGGTGATCGAGAAGCACTGAGAACGGGGGCGCGGGCACCGAGCCCGCGCCATTCCGGGTTATCCTCCCGACCCGACGCAATAAACGGAAGAGATCGTTCCCCGGTGGGACGGCCGGTCTTCAAAACCGGCAGGCCTCGTCAGACGAGGCTTGGTAGGTTCGACTCCTGCTCTCTTCCGCCAAGAATTTTGCATTAACGTCAATAGCTTATGGTTTGAGAGCCAAGAGCACCATTGGCATCGCCTAGGTTGAATAGACTCAGTTTCCCCCTCAAAAGGACACAAATAGGACAGGAAAAGGACAAGCTCCTTTGGACTGCATGGCGCCAGGAACGAGAGGGGGTTTTGCCATCCGGGGAGCGCATGCGTTCCGACACACCATCCTAAGCTATGGCAAGAAGCAGGGCTTGAATCTGCGCTGCATTACCGGGCATAAAGAGCAAAGCGACAACGAAGTTGCAGACGGCTACGAGGACGACACTATCGTCCGTCCGCTGGCAGAGAGGAAGCGTCTTCTTGATTAACTCGACTACGGCATCGACTTTCACCGCCCCTTAACAGCCGCTACTTCTAAGAGCTAGAGTAGCTCCGGGACCACATTGGACAACGAGAACCTATTGTTGTGCTTCACTTAGCTTCACAGGGAAGACCGGGAATGGCTCGCCTTTGGCATTTGCCTGGGCAATCGTGACTTTGTGATACGTTGTATCCAATATCGAGACTAACTCTTCCTCGCGCTTTCGCAACATGGTGAATCGTGCCTTAAGGTCGCTCGGGACACCGGCCGGCCAGTCTTTCCTAATTTTTGCAAGTTCTTCTCTGTAATAGCTCAATAGAAGATTAACCGCCGCTAAATTCACTTGCTGAGCTGCTGCTTCCGCTTGCGCTTTTAGTGCAACTTCCGATTGCTCCTGAGCCTTCGCGCTACGTCGCAATTCTATGCGAGTGTATTCAAGCTCCCTGCGTTGCAAAGAAAGTTCCTCTCGCTGCATGAAAACGGTGAATATAAGTGCAGCGAAGGCAAGACCAGAGAAGAGGGAATTGACTGCCCCAAACATATCTCCAAATGTTCCGCGCTTTGTCTCGTCTAGCGGATAGAGAATGATGCCGGAACACGCCCAAGTCGCAAACACCGCGAAAAGAGCAAGGTAAAGTATCCAGAGCTTGGTGCCTTTGGATTCCTGATCGTCTTTGTTTTCTTCGATTTGTGCGATGTCGTTCATGTCTTGTATGTGATGAATAGCGCGTCGTACTCTGCAAGGATACGATAAAAATATCGAAGTCCTAGAAAAATCGACTTAGGGCAGAGGGAAACATTGTTTTAAGCGCGGCAATTCTTCGAAGCTCTTATACTTCGGGCCGCGCTTCAGCCGCCAGTCTTATTGTAACTACGCCTGTTATCGGCTAAAAATATTAAGAACAGAACCAATTCCAGGGCTGAAAGCAAGCCAAGATATCCCTTGAAGCGCAGTGAAAACAAATAGGCACCCAGCAGGGCCGTGCACTGAACGATACAGGAAATAAAAAGCGCAGATACCGTAAACGCATATCTATCGGAGTTGTCGATACCCTTCGATTCGGAGGTGTGATCCAATATCGCACTAAGCAAGAAATTTACCGCCGCTATGGGTAGCGTTATGGACGATGAGAACAACAGCAGTTTGAATGTATCAAGCGATGTAACTAAGGCCGGTTTATAAAGATACAACGTCAAAAATCCTGGCGCTAACACGCCTATAAAAAGACCAATTCCGAGTGCGACATGATGTGCTTCCAATCCTTTTACTTCGGTGATCAGTGACACTGGATTCCTCCTATTATCTTCTACGACACCAGACAAATAAATCTATTTTGACGGAGGCACGGCATCGGGTATACAAGCGCGGGCAAACAATCTCCCAAAGGGAGTGAATTCTATATTCTCTTCCACGGCTGTGGTGGTATAGCCAGACCGCTCCGATTCGCTATGATCAGGCTCCCCAACGAGTTCTTCACCGATTAGATTCAGAGTCCGCAAATGGTTATGATATATCTCGATGTTTCCAGGAAAAGAAAGAACATCCAATGGAAAATCATAGGCAACCGATGATCTACGCGGATATCCATATGTGAGAGAGTGGGGGTCTATATATTTTTCAACACGCCGGACACCTGGGCCTTTCACTTGAAAAAGGAACATAGCCTCGTCTGGGCTTAGCTGCGAGATCAGCAACGGAAATGCGGGATGGGCTTCGCTAACTCGATCCTTATCCATTGCTCTCGCCAATAGATTGAGGAACATTTCTGCGATAACTCCATCCTCATCGGCATAGCGCAGTCCATCTAGAACACGTCCGGCGACTTGGGGGCTTGGCTCAACAAGTCGTTCTTCCGGCACTTTTTCCGATAAGCGCTTTAGATACCGCTGCCATCTATCCTGAAAGCTAGCAAGGTAGTCGATTGGCGCAAGGGCAAAGCGGGCCACTTTCGCCACGTTGCCCAACGCCTCGCCTGCTTCCCTCACCGCAGGCTGTGCTAAATCTTGATAGACGCCCTGGATGGGCAAGTTCTTTCCCAGATCATCAAGAATGCTCATGAATACCTCCTTGAGCAGTCACGGCGCCTCCAGGCGACGCACCCGACGCCCACAGACCAACCTTGAAACTGGCTTCGTCGTCGCCGGGCGAGATGCCCAAGTCCTTCCGAATTTCGTAGAACAGCCGGGATAGAAGGTCGTCATGCCGTTGCCGGCTCGGGTTCGGATTGCTAACCCCGATCTCATCCTGAAAGGCTTGGAGCGCCTTCAAAACAGATTGTGGAGCGATCAAATTCAAGTTGTTGCAGGCTCGCGCAAACGCCTTTTGGCCTTCGGGGGTGGCATCGCCTCCGACAATGCCGCTCTGGCTCGCTACAAACTCCTTGTAGTGCTCCAGCTTCTCTTTGCGTAGCTCGGCCTCACGTTCCCGCTTTTTGGTAAACCAGTAAGTTGCGCCGGCCAGGACAACAGCGCCTGATGCCCCGATTACCGCGGTTACGATCTCTGCTCCCATGATTGCTCCAGTCATATTGGGCACCCATAGGATTATGCCATTGCATTGACTGACGAACTCCCCGAAGGACCGCTATATCAGCCCACAACGGCGCAGAGTCTCTTCCTTAGTGGCGCCTCCGGCGACGGGGCGTTTGCGGTTCAGGGGCGCTAGAAACGGGCGTGGTGGGGGTCTTCTTTTCTGAGGTCTCCCGTGCCACCACGAATCCATGGCCCTCCAGGTATTTCACGAGATCGGGAATGGCGACCATGGCCAGGCGCCCCACCTTACGCACCGGCAACGGGAAGTGGCCGCGGGTTCGCATGTTGTAGCAGGTCTGTTCCTCCAGACCGATGGCCTGACCGGCCTCCACCATGGGGATCATGAGCTTGCCTGGAAACAGCATAGCGACAAGTTCGCTCGGGGTCATAGTCGGCTTCCTAAGACGGAAGCCACATTATCAACCCCGTAGAGTGTGACCAACAACGGGGCCGCATCCACTTCGGCCCCGTGGTTCGAGACATGCGTGTAGGGCGCCAACTTTAACGACGATTGTCCTGAATAATCACATCAGGTGACGACTGATAATTTGGGCGACGATACTCAGGATCATACGGAGAGAGGCACCGGAACACAGTTTGATTTTTTCCATAGTCACCGTAGCCTCTCATACTCGTAACCAAGACCTCCTTCCCCATCCGCCGACAGTATTCTCCGGCCCCACGCGCCTCTTCCTGACCACCACACATACCATCAGCACGGAAGGTATCAGGTCCGATTTGAACCACGGTTGGGTCGCATAGAGCGGCACAGCCCGATAAGACCACTAGCAGAGCCCCTGTCAGAGACAAGCATCTCAACGATGACCAATGACCGCTGGACATCGAATCCCCCTAACACGAATATGTGTATTCGAGTTGGTGTGAATCTGGATAGTTTCGCCGCGGCACGATCCTGGGCGTTGTTAGCAGGGTGAATGAGCTTAGAAGCAAGTGCGCTCCTATCCTGCGAGTTGCCGAGCCCATCCACAGCCAACGCGGCAATCTTGACCACCTCGGCCCCTTGAACCAGAATGCCCTAGAGAGATGCTACAAAGCATCTCTTATCAGCCACCGAAAACAGTTAAAATCAATCGGTTAGAATAGGCCAAAAAGACTCCTGCTCTCTTCCGGCACTCCCCTTTTTCAACGACTTCCGACTCGAATGCTGGTGAGCAATAACTACGACGACTGGCGGATCGGCCTCATCCCCCATATTCCTGGCTTTCCCCTGCCCGTGGTCGGGCTGGTGGCCCCGACTTCCCGCTGGGACGGGATGGTCAGTCTGCATATCTCCAGGGACGTTGCCCTGCACGTCGGGGCTGCCGAGGTCACGGTCCAGGAAACGACCTTTGCGGAATTCCAGCGGCTGTCTTCGGAAACCCTGGTCGGAAAGGCAGTCCAAGCGGCGCTTGGGTCCTCCGGCACGGTGAACCCATTCGATCTTGTGGCGGTAACGAGCTACTGCATATCGAAGGGAATTAGTTCGGAGCCGGATGTGGAGAGGGCAGCCCGGCTGATACTCGAAGCCTACCGGGAGCTGGCGCGGCAAATCCTCGCCCAGAACCAGGCCCGGTTCAATTGA
This sequence comes from Actinomycetota bacterium, assembly GCA_050259815.1. Classification (GTDB taxonomy): domain Bacteria; phylum Pseudomonadota; class Gammaproteobacteria; order Burkholderiales; family Rhodocyclaceae; genus JAGTRP01. The sequence goes on from JBLNBI010000478.1 coordinate 5,525, forward strand.
CCGGCCCCGAGCCCCTTATCCGACTTGAAGCCCTGGTATCTTTATTTGATTGAATGTGCCGACGGCAGCATCTATACCGGGATTACGACGGATGTCGCCGCCCGGTATGCGGCCCATGCCCGCGGGCTGGGGGCGAGGTACACCCGGTCCCATCCGCCCAGGCAGCTCCTGGGCATTCAAGTCCATCCGGATCGGTCTTCGGCATCCAAGGCCGAATACCGGATCAAGCAACTCACCGCCCCGGAGAAGCGGCTTTACGCTGCGACACTGACGGCGGACATTCCTGTCGAAAACGCTATAGGCAGCAATCCGGCCCCATGAATACCGATATCGATTACAAGAACAACCCACTGCACGGCGTCAGCTTGAAGCAGGTAGTGACCGAGTTAGCCAATCATTACGGCTTCAAGATTCTGTACGCCTATCTGAATATCAACTGCTTCAACACCAATCCCAGCATCGATTCCAGCGTGAAGTTCCTCAAGAAGACGGATTGGGCTCGGGAAAAGGTTGAGGCCTTTTACCTGTACCAGTTCAAGAACCTGCCCCGGGCGTCCGCCGAGCAGTTCGAATTGCCGCCCAGGGATCGCGTCATTCCCCCCGATCAGAAGCCGGGTGAGCCTGCCGAATTGAGCCTGGAAGATGCGGAAAGGCTACGGGAAAAGCGGGCCAGGAAAGCGGCCATGCGGGACCAGGATGCGGGCTACCGCGCCGGCTCGGGCAGGCGGGGGTCGAATCAGTCCAATGCCTCGCCCTACGGCGATGCCGATCCGTGGGCGAAGTGGAGAAAGTAAGAAAGGTCGCAGCGACATGACAAGCTCCAACCTGGAACGGCAACTGGCTTTCCTCAGGGAAATCGACCGGCTCAAGAGTGTCGTCCGCCTGTCGCCGCTCATCGATCGCTCGCGCCGTGAAAACAGCGCCGAGCATTCATGGCACCTCGCCATGTATGCCCTGGTGCTGGCCGAGCACGCCGCCGGGTCGGTGGACGTGCTGCGCGTCGTGAAGATGCTGCTGATCCACGACATCGTGGAGATCGATGCCGGCGACGTGCCTTTCCACGTACCGGCCACCCATGCCGGGCAGGCCGAGCGGGAGCAGCTGGCCGCCGAGCGCATCTTCGGCCTCTTGCCGAAGGCTCAGGCCGCCGAGTTCCGGGAACTGTGGGAGGAGTTCGAGGCCGCCGAGAGCGACGACGCGAAATTCGCCAAGGCCCTGGATCGTTTCCAACCGATGCTGCACAACGCCGCCACCGACGGCGGCACCTGGGTGGAGTGCGAGGTGACCCTGGAGCAGATCGAGGCCCGCTGCCGGCCGCCCATCGAAGGCGGCTCGCCCGCGCTGTGGGACGCCGCCGCCGGGATGGCCGAAGAACACTACCGCAAGCGGTCTCCCCAGGGCATGGGTATCCCGGAAGGCGGAGAGGCTCAAGAGTCAGGGAGCTGATCTCTCCGCCAGTCTTGCTTCTACAGCTACTTGCTACGCCGGCGCCGGATGGCCATCAAACCCAGTCCCAGCCCCGTCAGCGCCAGGCTGGCCGGCTCGGGAACGGCATTGTTTCTGAGATAGGTCCATTCCTCGAAGCCGCCCTGGCTCTGGTAGGTGCCGCCGGCGCTCCCGAACTGGGTGGCGAAGACCAGCCGGCTGTCCGCCGAAAGATTGAACAGGCTGGTGGGAATGAGGACATTCATGTCGAACCCTTTGCCGCTGCCCGAACCGATCAGGTTGTAGTCGAGCAGTACCCGGTTGGCCCCCAGATCGTAGATCGGGTTGCCGAACAGGGTCGCCAGATTGGCCAGGGTGGTGCCGGAACCCAGGTTCACCGACCCGACCTGGCCGGCGTTGTAAATCTTGAGCTGATCCAGGGAGAGGCCGCTCTTGTTCGAGGCTGCCGGTTCGTTGATATCCAGGAAGAACTGGTAATAGCTGTTGGCGCCGACCGACACGGTGCCCAATTGCCCGACGGTGAAGGTGCGGGTGAACTGGTTGTTGCCCTCCGCCCGCTTCACGTCGAGGGGAAGGTTGTTGCTCGCTGCGTCGGTGGAAAAGCCGGATTCGGTGCCGGTGCGCTGGACGGTGAGGAAGGGATCGATCACCCCCGATCCCACCACGACGGAGTTGGCCGGATTCTGGTAGATGGCGCCGTCGATATTGCAGGAACCGTTCAGGCCGGACGTCAGGTTGCAGGTGGCGGCATGGGCCGCCGGCAGGGCGAAGCCAAGCAGCATTGCGGCAAGGGGTTTCACCCGGTTGAAAATAGTCATTGTCGTCTCCTTATTGTGTGAGGGCTGGCAGCCGCCACCGGCCGGCGATTCCGCTTCGCTCAGCCGGGACGGTCAGCCAGGACCCAAGGAGCAAGAACCATGCGGCTCGGGTAAGGCCGTGATTTGTATGGACTTATGCGGCGTGGAAAAACGCGGCTGTAAGGTTTTCCGACAAACGGGGCTGTTGGGCGATGACGGTCGGGCACAGGCCCCCAAAGTCCCCGTCGGCGACCATGCCAAGCGGCATAGGAAGGTTTGCCATGCCCTTGTCGCACCGCTCCGGCATACCGGCATGACGGCCGTCTGATCGCCGGCAGGACAAAGAAATAACTGTCGGAAAAACTGACAGCCCGAATCCCCCCGTTCTTCCCCCATGGCCGAACCGCAGAAACCCTCAGCCACCAGCCGGGGGCCTGGCAGAGGGCTTTGCCGGGCCATTCGAGCCTTGAAAAAGACCGTCGGAATTTATTACAGCGCCTTCCGGCCATCTGCTTCCACCCAAAATATCGCCATGATTTTAAATGGGATTCCGTGATGGCACCGTCCATGCTTAGGAGCACTCGCCCCAACCCACCCCTGCTCAGGAGACCACCGATGAAAAAGATTCGCCAGGCAGCCCTGGTTACCGTAGCCGCCACCCTCATGGCCGCCGCTGCGGGAGCCCAGGCTGTACCGTTTTCCATCTCTTCCGCCGCATTCGTGCCCAGCAGCGGCTACGGCCAGGACCGCTGCGAGGTATGCGGCACCCTGCTGGACGTCCGCTTTAGTACCGCAGGCTTCGCTCCCCAGGTCTTTTCCCTCAACACCGTGGGCGCCTCCAAGACCTTCAGCATCGGGACGGTGAACCTGATGGAATCCGATGCCCATGGCGGCATCAACGGTAGCGAGACGGACAACCTGGGCGTACTGTCGGCCCTGACCTTCACCAGCCCGACCGGCATGCCGGCGACCCTGCAGATGTTCGGCACGGGCAAGGCGTACACCGGCGCCGTATCGGATGCGGCGGTGGATTACACCCTCTCCTGGCTGCCCCAGTTGGTGAATTTCGGGTCCCACGGCCTGTTCGAGATCAGCTTCAGCGACCTCTCCTTCTCCAAGCGCGGCCCCCTGACCCAGACGGCAACCATCACCCTGCGGCAGGCGGATACCGTCCCTGAACCGGGCACCATGGCGCTGTTTGGCCTCGGTCTGGCCGGCCTGGGGCTGATGCGGCGCCGGCGCGTATTCTGATTGCCGGTACTGGGCAGCAGCGGGGGGCAGGCCGCCCCGCTGCGCCGATTACTGCTTGAATTCCCCGTCTACGTAGAACCAGCGGCCGTCCTCCCGAACGAAGCGGCTGGTCTCATGCAGGCGCTGGCCCCGTCCGCCCACCCGGTAACGGGCGACGAATTCGACCACGGCGTGGCCCTCATCCTGCTGCTGGTGGCGCTTCACCTCCAGCCCCAGCCACTTGGGGGCCGGCTCCTCGTTCAGGTCCAGCTTTTCCGGCCGGGTGGAGGCATGCCAGGTGGCCAGCAGGTAGTCCGCCAGCCCCAGGACGAAGGCGCTGTACCGGGAGCGCATGAGGGCTTCGGCGGTGGGCGCCGGCTCGCCCTCGTGGAAGCGGCCGCAGCAGGCCCCGTAGGTCTTGCCGCTGCCGCAGGGGCAGGCTTCCCCGGCCTTCACTTGGCTTCGACGATCTCGCCGCCCAGGGCCTCCAGGAGGTCGGGCAGGAAGCGGGCCAGTTCGCCGGTCATGAGGGCGAAGTCGGCGTCGAACTGCTCGTCGGCCACTTCGGCGCTCTTCTCGGCTTCTTCCTTCAGAAGGTCTAGGAAGGTGAGGCGCTTGATTTCCAGCTTCTCGGTGAGGATGAAGGAAATGCGGTCGTTCCAGGTCAGGGCCAGGCGGGTGGGCAGCTTGCCGGAGGCCAGGTGGTCCTTCACGTCGCTGCCTTCCAGGGGATGGCGGACGTAACGCACGGCGGCCTTTTCCTCGCCCACGGCCTTCAGTTCGCAGTCCCGGTCGATGGTGAAGCCGGCCGGGCCTTCGCCGGAGGCCAGCCAGTCGGCCATGGCGGAAGTCGGGGAGAGCTGGGTCTTGACCAGGGCCAGGGGGAAGTCGTCCAGGGACCAGCGCAGGTGCTCGATCACTTCCTCGGCCTTGCTGGGGCTGGACGCATCCACGCACAGCCAGCCGTTGACCGGGTCGGCCCAGACGTAGGTCTTGCGCCGGCGGGTGAAGGCCCGGGGCATCAGCTCCTCGGATACCCGCTCCCGCAATTCCTTCATCTGCTTGCGGCCCGGCTTGTAGCCCTGCTGGGCTTCCATTTCCTCGGCCCGCTCCTGGGCCACCTGGTTGACCACGGAGGAGGGCAGCAGGCGCTGTTCCACGGCCAGGGCGATCATCCATTGACGGTTGAGGGAATGGACCAGGGCACCGTCGCCCCGGGGGGAGATCCAGCCCCGGCTCATGGGCTCGTTGCTGGGGCAGGGAATGAAGGGCCCACGGCCGAGCTGCTCCTCAAGGGCGGTCAGCTCGATGTTCCAGGGGGTGGGGAGGCGGTAGATCTGAAGGTTTCTGAACCACATGGGCTATTCTCGGTGAGTCGATTGCGGCCGAGAGTTTAGCGCAGTCGAACAGCCCGTAGCGGATTGCGTCTAAAATGCCGCGAGGAGGTCAATATGAACCTGGAATGGTGGCATTGGGTGGTCGGCGGCATCGCCCTGATCCTGGCGGAACTGGCCATTCCCGCCTTCTTCATCATCTGGTTCGGGCTGGGCGCCCTGCTGGTGGGCCTCTTGACCCTGGTGGCGCCGGACATGTCCACCAACGCCCAGTTGAGCCTGTGGGCCGTGGCCTCGGTGGCCATGGTCATCCTCTGGTTCCGCATCTTCAAGCCCGGCTACCACAAGACCCGGATCGGCACTGCCGGGGGCGAGGCCATCGGCGAAATCGGCCTCCTGGTGGGGGCGGTGGCACCTTTCGAGAAAGGCCGGGTGCGCTTCCAGCGGCCGGTGCTGGGGGCGGAAGAGTGGGCCTGCCTGGCCGAGGCGGCCATTCCCGCCGGGGAGCGGGTGAAGGTGGTGGCCATCGAGGGCAGCTTCCTCAAGGTGGCCCGGGTCTGATTACGAATACAGGGAGAAAACCATGGATATCGGCTTCATCATCGTCATAGCCCTGCTGGTCTTCATCGCCGTCACCCTCGCCAAGGGCGTGCGGCTGGTGCCCCAGGGGGAAGAGTGGATCGTCGAGCGCCTGGGCAAGTACAACGGCACCATCAAGCCCGGCCTCAACATCCTCATTCCTTACCTGGACAACGTGGCCTACAAGCTCATCACCAAGGACATCATCCTGGATGTGCAGGAGCAGGAGGTGATCACCCGGGACAATGCGGTCATCGTCACCAACGCCATCGCCTTCGTGAAAGTCACCGACCCGGTGAAGGCGGTCTACGGCGTCACCGACTTCGCCGAGGCCATCCGCAACATGATCATGACCACCTTGCGGTCCATCGTCGGCGAAATGGAGCTGGACGAGGCCCTCTCCTCCCGGGACAAGATCAAGGCCCGCCTGCGGGAGAGCATCGCCGACGAGGCGGTGGACTGGGGCCTGACCGTGAAATCCGTGGAAATCCAGGACATCAAGCCTTCCCCGTCGATGCAGAAGGCCATGGAATTGCAGGCCGCCGCCGAGCGGGAACGGAAGGCCATGGTCACCCGGGCGGAAGGGGAAAAGCAGTCCGCCATCCTGGAGGCCGAAGCCCGCCTGGAATCCGCCAAGCGGGACGCCAACGCCCAGGTGATGCTGGCCGAAGCCTCCGCCGAAGCCATCCGCCGGGTCACCGCCGCCATCGGCGACCAGCCCGGACCGATGCTCTTCCTGCTCGGTGAGAAGTACATCGCCTCCCTGGAGAAGCTGGGCCAGTCCCCCGCTTCCAAGGTGGTGGTGATGCCCGCCGACCTGCAGGAGACCCTGCGGGGCCTCCTCGGCCGGGTGGTGGGCAAGTAGCCTTACTTTCTCATGGTTGCCTGGCCGTCGGCCAGGTAGCCCGCTTCCCGCAGGCGCTGGATGTAGGCCACGTCGTTCTTGAAGTCCAGGGAGACGTCGATCTTGTTGGTGGGCTTCTCGGAGGCGGCCTGGAGGCGGATGGTGTGGGTGCCGGCATCGAGCATGTAGTTCATGCTGTCGCCGAAGTCCTCCTTGAGGGCAATGATGATGTCCTTACGGGACTTCGAGAGCTGCGGGCGGAAAACGCCGCCGAACTGCTTGCCATCCACGTACATCACCACCCGGAAGGTCTTGCCGCCAGAGGGCTGGGGGCCCACCGCGTCGGTAAGGCAGGCCAGGGCGAACATGTCGGACTTGAAGTTGAGTTCGGTGGCCGGCGCCGGCAGGGGCTTGTCCCGGTCGATTTCCTGGTTGAAGAAGTGAATGGTCCCTGGCGTCTTGTTGGCGCAGAGGTCGGCGGCAAAGGCCGGCGCGGCGGCCATCAGGGACAGGGCGAGAACGGCTGAAAGGCGGGCAGGTTTCACTTCGCGTCTCCTCGGACAGGTGGGCTGTCGAACGCCGGAATGGCATTCGGGTGAAAGGATTATATGGGCCGGATATGACCGTGCTACGCACTTTTCCGACCCGTCTAAGGCTGTGAGAGAATCGCCGCCATGGCCCACCAACCGTTCCACGGCTCCGTCCCCGCCGACCGCCTCTACTGCCCCCGCTACGACATGTGGGTCCAGGAGAAAGGCGGTGAGGTGCTGATCGGCGCCACCAGCTTTGGCATTTTCCTGGCCGGCGAGATCATCGCCTTCACCTCGAAGCCCAAGGGGGCCGAGGTGGCCGTCGACCGGGGCATGGGGACGGTGGAGTGCCGCAAGACCGTGCTCGCCGTGCATGCCCCGGTGTCTTTCAAGCTGATCGAAGGCAACGAGGCCGCCGAGGAGCGCCCGGCCCTGGTGGACCGGGACCCCTACGGCGCCGGCTGGATGGCCCGGGGTCTGCCGACGGATTGGGCTGCCGAGAAGCAAACCCTGGTGGATGCCGCCGCCTACCGGCAGCACATCCTTTCGGTCGACCCGGAGGCGAGCTTTGACGACTGAGGTGAAGGGCCTTGCCCTGCTGCTTTGGGCGGCGACGCCCGACCGGCCCGAACTGTGCGTGACGCCCTTGGTCCATGCCCTGGCGGCGCGGGCACTGGATGTGGAAGTGGAAATCCACTTCGCCGGCCCGGCAGTCAGGCTGCTGGTGGAAGGGGTGGTCGATGGCCTCTACCCGACGGCTGCCCGGGAGAAATCCATCCGGGCCTTCCTGGAAGAGACAAGGGAAGCCGGCGCCGCCCTCTACGCCTGCAGCATGGCGGGCGCCGCCTACCTGGCCGAGGGCGAGAAGCTCATCCCCGGCGCCAAGTCGGCCGGAGCCACCGCCTTCGTGGCCCGCAGCCTCGATCCTGGCTGGCGAACCCTGGTCTTTTAACGCTTCCGGAAAATCACGTCCCAGACGCCGTGGCCCAGACGCAGGCCCCGGTTCTCGAACTTGGTGAGCGGCCGGTAGTCCGGGCGCGGCGCGAAGCCGTCAGCAGTGTTTTCCAGGGTGGGCTCGCCGGAGAGGACTTCCAGCATCTGCTGGCCGTATTCCTCCCAGTCGGTGGCACAGTGGAAGTAACCGCCAGGCTTGAGACGCGACGATAGCAGGGCAACGAAAGGCGGCTGGATGAGCCGGCGCTTGTTGTGGCGCTTCTTGTGCCAGGGATCGGGGAAGAAGACGTGGATGCCGTCCAGGCTGCCTTCCGGCAACATGTCCCGCACCACCTCAACCGCATCGTGCTGGCAGAGGCGCAGGTTGGTGAGCCCCTTTTCCGAAATCAGCTTGCACAGGGCGCCGACGCCGGGAGTGTGAACCTCCACCCCCAGGTAGTCATTCTGGGGGCAGGACTCGGCGATCTTCGCCGTTGTTTCGCCCATGCCGAAGCCGATTTCCAGGATCTTGGGGGCACTGCGGCCGAATACCCCGTTCAGATCGATGGCCTGGGCCGCGTACTGGATGCCCACCTTGGGCATCATGTCGGCGTAGAAGCGCTCCTGGGCCTGGGACATGCGGCCCATGCGGCGGACGAAGCTCTTGATGTGGCCGTGGGAGTTTTCCTCATCCTCGCCGGCGCGGCCTTGGGTGTAGACGCCTTCGCTCATTTGCCGATCAGTCCAGTCGTGGGGGAAGAAGGGTCGGCGGAATAGAGCTTGCGGGGCATGCGGCCGGCCAGGAAGGCTTCGCGGCCGGCCTCGACGCCCTTCTTCATGGCGCTGGCCATGAGGACCGGGTCCTTGGCGTGGGCGATGGCGGTGTTCATGAGCACCCCGTCGCAGCCCAGTTCCATGGCGATGGTGGCGTCCGACGCCGTGCCGACGCCCGCATCCACGATGACCGGCACCTTGGACTGGTCGATGATGAGGCGCAGATTCCACGGGTTCAGGATGCCCATGCCGGAGCCGATGAGGGAGGCCAGGGGCATGACGGCGACGCAGCCGATGTCCTCCAGCATCTTGGCCTGGATGGGATCGTCGGAGCAGTACACCATGACGTGGAAGCCGTCCTTCACCAGGGTTTCGGCGGCCTTCAGGGTTTCCGGCATGTTGGGGAAGAGGGTGGTTGGATCGCCCAGCACCTCCAGCTTGCACAGGGGATGGCCATCCAGGAGTTCCCGGGCGAGGCGCAGGGTGCGCACGGCGTCGTCGGCGGTATAGCAGCCGGCGGTGTTCGGGAGGATGGTGAATCTGGACGGGGGCAGGGCGTCCAGCAGGTTGGGCTGGTTGGGGTCCTGGCCGATGTTGGTGCGGCGGATGGCGACCGTGACGATTTCGGAACCGGAAGCGTCGATGGCGGCGCGGGTCTCGGCGAAATCCTTGTACTTGCCGGTTCCCACCAGCAAACGGGAGGAATACGCCTTGCCGGCGATGGTAAGTTGATCCATGGGTGTTCTCTCCGTATCAGCCGCCGCCGACGGCGACGACGATTTCAAGCTTGTCGCCGCTCACTAGCGGCGTATTGGCGTGCTGGCTCTTGGGAACGATTTCCCCGTTCCGCTCGATGGCGATGCGCTTGCCGGTGAGGCCGAGCTGGTCGGTCAGGCCGGCGACGGTGAGGGGCTCGGGAAACTGGCGGGACTCGCCGTTGATGGTCAGTTCAAGCATTTGCCTATTTTACCAAGGCCCGGGGCTTTCTCGGGGCGCCGACGAAGAGCCGGTCGTAGAGCCAGTTGGGTAGCAGCCGCAGGACCTTGGCCACCACGCCCATCTGCCAGGGAATGACCGTATAGCTCACGCCCCGTTCGATGGCCTTGGCAAAACGCCGGGCCGCCTCGTCCGCCGGCAGCAGGAAGGGCATGGCATAGGGGTTGATGGCGGTCATGGGCGTGGCGATGTAGCCGGGGGCGATGGTCACCACCTTGATGCCCTGGGGCTTCATTTCCAGGCGCAGGCTTTCCAGGTAGGAAATGGCGGCGGCCTTGGAGGCCGAATAGGCCTCGGCCCCCGGCAGGCCCCGGATGCCGGCCACCGAGGCGATGCCCACCAGCCGCCGCTCCCCGCCCGCCGACTTCATGGCCGGGATGAAAGGGGCGAAGGTGGCGGCCATGCCGAAGACGTTGGTGTCCATGACCCGGCGGAAGGCGTCCAGGTCTTCCTCGCATTCGGTGAGGGTGCCCACCGACACGCCGGCATTGGCGATGACGATGTCCGGCGGTCCGAAGCGGGCAATGAAGTCGGCGGCAGCGGCGTGGAGGGCCGGGGCATCGGCCACGTCCAGGGCATAGCAGCCGTGGCCGCCGCCGAGGCGGGCATCCAGGTTGTCCAGGAAGTCCTGCCGCCGGGCGGCCAGGCCCAGCCGGGCGCCCTGGCCGGCGTAGTAAACGGCAAGCGCCTCGCCGATACCGGACGAGGCGCCTGTGATGAAGACCTTGAGCGGGTTCAAGACCTTACTTCTTGCCGCCCCTTTCGGCACGGATCTTGGCGATGAGCTTGTCGGCAATGGCCAGGGCCTCGTTGAACTCCTTGCCCTCGATCATGTACTTGCCGTTGATCACCACCGCCGGAACGCCCTGGACGCGGTAGGACTGCTGCATCAGCTCGGCGCGCTTCACCTTGCTCATGACGCCGAAGGAATTGAAGGCGTCGGCAAATTTCTTGGGATCGACGCCCTTCTTGGCCACCCACTCGTTCAGGACCTTCTCGTCGAACAGGTTAACCCGCTCGGCGTGGATGGCCTTGAACACGTCGGCATCCAGCTTGCCCAGGTCGCCGGTGGTTTCCAGGGCATAGTACAGACGGGCGATGTTGGACCAAGCGGCGCGGCCGAAGGTGACCGGCACCTTCTTGAAATAGACGTCGGCCGGCAGCTTGGCGGCCCAGGCGCCGATCAGGGGATTGAAGTCGTTGCAGTGGGGGCAGCCGTAGGAGAAGAACTCGATCACCTCGATCTTGGCCGGATTGTCCGTGGGCTGGGCCGGCTCGATCAGGGTGTAGTCCTTGCCGGCGGTCTGGGCCATGGCCGGCGCAGCGATGGCGAGGGCAGCCGCCACGGCGAAAAAGGACTTCAATGCACGGCCGACGAAACTGCGACGTTGAAATTGCATACCTACTCCTTTTTGACTAGCGAGGCGTCGATCCCGGCTTTAGCCAGTTCAGAACGCACCTTGTTAACCTCTTCGGGCTTGCTGTAGGGACCCAGCCGCACCCGGTAGAACGTCTTGTCCTGCACCATCACCTGCTGCACCGACGCCTCTACGCCCATTAACGCCAGACTGGCCTTCAGGTTGTCAGCATCGGTCGGCTTCGAGAAGGAACCGGCCTGGAGGAAGATGGGCTGCTTGGGTTCTTCCTTCTTGGCGTCGTCCTTTTTCGGCTCTTCCTTCTTCTCGTCCTTCTTGGCCTCGGGGACGGGCTTGCCGCCGCCGGGCACCGCGTCGGACTTGCCGGGCAGGATGTCGTAGAACTGGAAGCGCTTCTCCGGCACCGGGTCTCCCGGCTTGCCGGGCAGGGCCATGGGCTGGGCCGCCTGGCCCGGTTGGGCGGGCTGGGCAGGCTGTGCCGGTTGGGCGGCCTTGCCGGCGGCGGGGGCTGCGGCCTGTTCAGCCTTGGGGGCCGGAGCGCTCTTGGTGACGAAGGGCACCGGGGCGCGGTTCATGTACCACACCACGCCGGCCGCGATACCCACCCCCAGCACCAGGCCGATGAACATGCCGATCAGGGTGCCTCCCCCGGATTTCTTGGCGGGGGCCGACTTCCTGGGTTTCATATCGCGGCTCATTGGCTTTCCTTACATGGATTCGGGGCAGCTCACCCCGAGGATGCTCATGCCGTTGCGGATGACCTGGCGGACGGCGGCGGCCAGGGCCACCCGGGCGTCCTTGAGGGCCACGTCTTCCACCAGCATGCGGTCGGCGTTGTACCAGGCGTGGAACTCGCCGGCCAGATCCTTCAGGAAGAAGGCGATCTGGTGGGGAGCGAGGTCCTTGGCAGCGGCGTCGATCACCTCGGGGAACTGGGCCAGCTGGTTGGCGATGGCCAGTTCCCGCTCGCTGGACAGGCGGCCGATATCGGCCTTCAGCAGATCGGCGTCCTTGCCGCCCCACTGGTTGATGACCGAGCAGACCCGGGCATGGGCGTACTGGATGTAATAGACCGGGTTTTCGTTGGTCTGGCTCTTGGCCAGATCCAGGTCGAAGTCCAGGTGCTGGTCGGATTTGCGCAGGGCGTAGAAGAAGCGGCAGGCGTCGTTGCCCACTTCCTTGCGCAGTTCCCGCAGGGTCACGAACTCGCCGGAGCGGGTGGACATGGAAGCCTTCTGGCCGTTGCGGTAGAGCACCGCGAACTGGACCAGGGCGACGTGGAGCTTGTCGGCGTCCAGGTCCAGGGCCTGGATGGCGCCCTTCACCCGGGGAATGTAGCCGTGGTGGTCGGCGCCCCAGATGTTGATGACCTTGTCGAAGCCCCGCTCGTACTTGTTCAGGTGGTAGGCGATGTCGGAGGCGAAGTAGGTGTAGAGGCCGTTCTCCCGCTGGACGACGCGATCCTTCTCGTCGCCGAAGGCGGTGGACTTGAACCACTTGGCGCCATCCTGCACGTACAGGTGGCCCTTCTTCTCCAGGAGATCGACGCAACGGGCCACCAGGCCGGTGTCGTAGAGGGACTTCTCGGAGAACCAGACTTCGAAATGGACCCCGAATTCCTCCAGGTCGCTGCGGCAATCGGCCAGCTGCTCGGACAGGGCGTGCTGGTGCACGTAGGCCCAGTCGGGGCCCAGCAGTTCCTTGGCGTTCTGGATCAGGGCGTCCAGGTGCTGTTCCCGCTGGTTCTTGGCCTCGTCATCGCTGCGGTCGGCGGCGGGCAGGCCCGGGGTGCCGGCCAGGATGGCTTCGGCGGGGCGGACGTACTTGTCGCCATGGGCGGCCCGCATCTGCTTGGCCATGTCCCGGACGTAGTCGCCCTGGTAGCAGTTGGGCGGGAAGGGCACGGTGACGCCGTGGAGGTCCAGATAGCGCATCCAGGTGGACACCGCCAGGATGTCCATCTGACGGCCTGCGTCATTCACATAGTATTCCCGGGTCACGTCCCAGCCGGCGAAGGACAGCAGGCTGGAGAGGCTGGCCCCGTAGGCGGCGCCCCGGCCGTGGCCGACGTGGAGCGGCCCGGTGGGGTTGGCGGAAACGAATTCCACCTGGATCTTCTGCTTGCCGCCCAGGGCAGAGCGGCCGAAGCCCTCGCCGGATTCCAGCACGGACTTGACCACGGCGACCTTGGCGGCCGGATCCAGGGTGAAGTTGATGAAGCCGGCGCCGGCGATCTCGGTCTTGACCACCAGCGGGGAGGCGGGCAGTTCGGCCAGGAGCTGCTGGGCGATGTCCCGGGGGCTCTTCTTCAGGGCCCGGGCGAGCTGCATGGCGAGGTTGGTGGCGAAGTCGCCGTGGGAAGCGTCCCGGGGGCGTTCGAGGAGGATGGGGGTGTCGGCCGCGGCGGGCGCGACACTGGCCAGAGCGCGCTTGAGAAGGGCTTCCAGCTGGGATTTGACGTCTTGGGCCATTGATTTTTGGCGAAAAAGCAAAAGCTCGATTATACGGCATGGGCCCCGGGTCCTGGCCCGTCGCCGGTCAAGCCGCGAAATTAGGGCTCGAAGCCCACCAACACCACCTCCGCCGCCTGCTGGCGCAGGGGAATGAGGGCCTGGTAGGCGGGGGAATGGAACCAGCCCCGGGCAGCCTCGACGCTGGGGAAGCGGATCACCACGGTGTCCGCATGGCCGTGGTCGCCGCCGAAGACCTCGAAGCGCTTTCCCCGGAAGACCAGTTCGGCGCCCCAGGGAGCCAGGGTGGCGGGCACCTGGCTGCGGTACTCCGCCCACTTGTCTTCGTTCTTCACCGTAATGTGGCCAATGACCAGGGCACTTGTCTCGCTCATTCCCATCCCGAATTTAAATGCTGGAACGAGACCGATTGTACCGTCCCGCTGCTTTGCCAAACGGGAGTTTGTGCGTAGACTTGTTCGTTTTCCTTCGGTCCTTCCGCCGTGCGCCTATTCCGTCTCCTGAAGATCGCTTCCGTCGCCAGCCGTTACGGCCTGGACGAGATGGTGCTGGAACACGAGCCTTCGGGGCGCCTGGTCCGGCTGGCGAACGCACTCCAATTCTGGCGCGACCTGTCCACACCCCGGGCGGTGCGGCTGCGGCTCGCCCTGGAGGCGCTGGGGCCGATCTTCGTCAAGTTCGGGCAGGTGCTCTCCACCCGGCGGGACCTCATGCCGCCGGACATCGCCAACGAACTGGCCAAGCTCCAGGACCGGGTGCCCCCCTTCGATTCCAAGCTGGCCCTGGCCGAGATCGAGAAGGCCTACGGCCGGCCCGCCAGCGAGGTGTTTGCCGAATTCGACCCGGTGCCGGTGGCCTCCGCCTCCATCGCCCAGGTCCATTTCGCCCGGCTGCGGGAAGAGGACGGCGGCCACGAGGTGGCGGTCAAGATCCTCCGCCCCGGCATGGAAAAGGTCATCGCCCACGACCTGGCGCTCCTGGACAACCTGGCCATGCTCCTGGAAAACCTGTGGGCCGACGGCAAGCGCCTGAAGCCCCGGGAGGTGGTGGCCGAGTTCGCCAAGTACCTGTACGACGAGCTGGACCTGATGCGGGAGGCCGCCAACGCCTCCCAATTGCGGCGCAATTTCGCCGCCTCCGACCTCCTTATCGTTCCCGAAGTCTATTGGGACTGGTGCACCTCCACGGTCATGGTCATGGAGCGCATGCACGGCACCCCCATTTCCCAACTGGAAACCCTGCGGGAAAAGGGCATCGACCTCAAGAAACTGTCGGAAGCCGGGGTGGAAATCTTCTTCACCCAGGTTTTCCGGGACGGCTTCTTCCATGCCGACATGCACCCGGGCAACATCTTCGTCCATGCCGACGGCCGCTACATCGCCCTCGACTTCGGCATCGTCGGCACCCTGACCGATACCGACAAGAATTACCTGGCCCAGAACTTCCTCGCCTTCTTCCGCCGGGACTACAAGCGGGTGGCGGAGGCCCACATCGAGTCGGGCTGGGCCCCGGCGGACACCCGGGTGGATGAGTTCGAGGCCGCCATCCGGGCGGTGTGCGAGCCCATTTTCGACCGCCCCCTGAAGGAAATCTCCTTCGGCCGGGTGCTCCTGCGTCTCTTCCAGACTTCCCGCCGCTTCAACGTGGAAATCCAGCCCCAGCTGGTCATGCTCCAGAAGACCCTGCTCAATATCGAGGGCCTGGGCCGCCAGCTCGACCCGGACCTGGACCTGTGGCGCACCGCCAAACCCTTCCTGGAACGTTGGATGAGCGAGCAGATCGGCTGGCGCGGCCTGGTCCGGACCCTGAAGCAGGAAGCACCCTACATGGCCCGCACCATCCCCCAGCTGCCCCGGCTGGTGTACCAGAACCTGGCCCGCCCCAATTCCCCGGACATCGCGCCCCTGCTGGCCCAACTGGTCCAGGAGCAAAAGCGGATGAACCACGGGCTCACGCTTATCGTCCTCCTGCTGGCCTTCCTGGTCGTCCTCCAGCTTGTCTGATCCCATGCCCCAAAGCATCACCCTGGACTCCATCAGCGCCGCAGATATCAGCCGCTGGCTAAGACAGGAAGAAATCGACAAGGCCCAAGCCTATCTGGACAAGGTCAGCGACCTGGACCTGCGCCGGGACACCATGACCGCCCGGGTCCAGGGAAGCGCCCGCCAGCCCTACCGGGTCCAGGTGCGGCTCCTGCAATTGGCGGACGGCAACCTGCTCCACAACACCTGCACCTGCCCGGTGCGCAACAACTGCAAGCATGTGGCGGCGGCCCTGCTGAAATCCCTGGATATGCGGGACGATCAGGACTACATCAATCCCGGCGTACTCTCCTGGATCGCCGACCTCAAGAGCCTGGCGACGGCGGTGGAAAAGGCCAAGAAGCCCCGCCAGACCAACATGCGCCTCCTCTACCTCCTGGACCCGGGCCCCTTCGGCAAGCACTGGCGCCTGTTCCTGGTGAAGGGCCGGGAGGCCAACAACGGCGAGAACTGGCACAGCATCGAGAAGGCCCTGGTGTCGCCGCCCCAGTTCGTCAGCGAGGAAGACCTGCCGCTGCTGCGCCTCATCCACGGCCTGAAGCGGGGCTACGACGGCTACGGCGGCTTCTACTGGCAACTGGAAGGCCAGAAGGCCCAACAGGTGCTGGAGGCCCTCCTGCCAACCGGGCGGCTGCACCTGGGGGAACCCAGGTATTCCGTGCTGGCCGCCGGCGAGCCCCGGCCCGGCCGGGTGGATTGGGAACCGGACTCCTCCGGCCGCATCCTCCCCGTGCTGTCCACCAGCCCCTGGGCCGAC
>JBLNBI010000479.1:0-2937 GCA_050259815.1 Actinomycetota bacterium
TCGGGACCTCCTCCTGGACCGCAACGTCTTCTGGGTAGTGGACCAGACCTATCTCATCATCGCCCTAGGCGCCGCCTTCATCACCTTCTTCCTGGCCCGCGCCCTGCCCCTGCCGCCCCGGCTTTTCCTGATCCCCGATGCCGTCGGCCTCGCCCTATTCACCATCATCGGCACCCAGGCCGCCCTGCAATGGAACACCCCATGGCTGGTGGCGAGCCTCATGGGAGTCACCACCGGCGTGGCCGGCGGCGTTCTGCGGGATGTCCTGTGCAACGAAGTGCCATTGGTTTTCCTCAAAGGAGAACTCTATGCCTCCGCCGCCTGGATCGGATCGCTCACCCTGATCAGCCTCCAAGCCCTGGGGGGTGATGGTGTTGCCGCCAGCTGGATCAGCATGGCCATCATCCTCGGGATCAGGCTGGCCGCCATGGCCTTCCGCATCACCCTGCCGGCCTTCCGATCCCGAAAATAGACTGAAGGAGCCGAAACCATGACGCTGCAGGAATTGCTGGGCATCGAACTACCGATCATCCAGGCCCCCATGGCCGGCGTCCAGGACAGCGCCCTGGCGGTGGCTGTTTCCAACGCCGGCGGCCTGGGCTCCCTGCCCTGTGCCATGCTTACCCCCGACGGCCTGGAGAAGGAACTGGCCAAGCTACGGGCCGGAACGGACAAACCCTTCAACGTGAATTTCTTCTGCCATACCCCGCCCGAGCCCGATGCCGCCCGGGAGCAGCGCTGGCGGGATATTCTGGCGCCCTACTACAGGGAATTCGGCATTGACCCGAAAACCATCCCCGCCGGCCCCGGACGCGCTCCATTCAGCAGCGAGATCGCCGATATCGTGGAGCCGTTTCAGCCACCCGTGGCCAGCTTCCATTTCGGCCTGCCCTCGCCCCAATTGCTGGAGCGGGTCAAGTCCTGGGGATCGAAGGTCATTTCCTCCGCCACCACGGTCGAAGAAGGGCTGTGGCTTGAGGCCCACGGGGCAGACATCGTCATCGCCCAGGGGCTGGAAGCCGGCGGGCACCGGGGCATTTTCCTGTCGGACGACCTGACCACCCAGATGGGAACCTTTGCCCTGGTGCCGCAACTGGTCCAGGCGCTCAGGATTCCCGTCGTGGCCGCCGGCGGCATCGCCGATTCCATGGGCGTTGCCGCCGCCCTGACCCTGGGCGCCGCCGGAGTGCAGGTAGGAACCGCCTACATGCTCTGCCCGGAGGCCACCACCAGTCGGCCCCATCGGGAGGCCCTGAAGAGCGAGGCTGCACGCCATACCGCCCTGACCAACCTGTTCACCGGCCGACCGGCCCGGGGCATCGTCAATCGGGTTATCAGAGAAATTGGCGCCATCAATCCGGAAACTCCCCGATTCCCCCTGGCCACGTCCGCCATAGCCCCAATTCGCGCTAAGGCTGAAGCGTCCGGCTCGGGCGATTTCTCGCCCCTGTGGTCCGGTCAGAATGCGAGCGGCTGCCGGGAGATACCCGCCGCCCAGCTCACCCGGGAATTGGCCGCGGGGTTGTAAATCCGCCGACAGGGGCTATGGTGGAATGACTGCCGCCACGGCGGCGCCCCATCCATCGGAGAACCACCATGTCGGCACACGTCTACAAAATGGTCGAAGTCGTCGGCTCGTCGCCGAACGGCACCGACGACGCCATCCGCAACGCCGTCGCGGAGGCTTCAAAGACGCTACGCCACCTGGACTGGTTCGAAGTGATGGAGACCCGCGGCCATATCGTGGACGGAAAAATCGCCCACTTCCAGGTGAGGATCAAGATCGGCTTTCGCCTGGACAGCTGATATTCGGGAATTTAGAGGTGGTGCCCATGGGCAGGATCGAACTGCCGACCTCTCCCTTACCAAGGGAGTGCTCTACCACTGAGCCACATGGGCAAACCTTGTTACCACGGTGGCGGTGTCCAAAAGGACATCGTGGCGGCTTGGTGCTTTTGGCTCCCCGACCTGGGCTCGAACCAGGGACCTACGGATTAACAGTCCGGCGCTCTACCGACTGAGCTATCGGGGAATCACGAAGAACGTTTCGCAACGTCCTCAGCGGGGGCGCATTATACACAGGAAATCCGGAATGGAAACCCTGTTGCGATTTTTTTCATAAAAAAAGGCCGGGAATGTTCCCGGCCTTTGGTTTCGCGCCTTTCGGCGATCAGCTCTTCTTGTGCTGGGCCAGACGGGTCCAGGTGTCCACCACGGTATCCGGATTCAGGGAAATGCTGCTGATTCCCTGGTCCATCAGCCACTCGGCCAGATCCGGATGGTCGGAGGGGCCCTGGCCGCAGATACCGATGTACTTGCCCTGCTTGTTGCAGGCGGCAATGGCCATGGCCAGCAGGGTCTTCACCGCCGGATCCCGTTCGTCGAACAGGTTGGCCACCAGGCCGGAATCCCGGTCCAGGCCCAGGGTGAGCTGGGTCAGGTCGTTGGAGCCGATGGAGAAGCCGTCGAAGTGCTCCAGGAAGGACTCGGCCAGCAGGGCGTTGGACGGGATCTCGCACATCATGATGAGCTTGAGGTCGTTCTCGCCCCGCTTCAGGCCGTGCTCGGCCAGGAGCTGGACAACGGCGGCGCCCTCATCCACGGTGCGCACGAAGGGCACCATGAGCTGGACGTTGGTGAGCCCCATCTCTTCCCGCACCTTCTTCATGGCGCGGCATTCCAGCTCGAAGCAGTCGCGGAAGCTGGAGGCGATGTAGCGGGAAGCGCCCCGGAAGCCCAGCATGGGGTTCTCTTCCTCGGGCTCGTAGAGTTCGCCGCCCAGGAGCTTGCGGTACTCATTGGACTTGAAGTCGGACAGGCGCACGATCACCGGGTTGGGCCAGAAGGCGGCGGCGATGGTGGAGACGCCCTCGACCAGCTTCTCGACGAAGAAGTCCTTGGGCGTGGCGTAGCCCCGGGCCCGGCGCTTGATTTCCT
>JBLNBI010000480.1:0-28008 GCA_050259815.1 Actinomycetota bacterium
TTCCCTGTACCTCTTCCTGGGCACACCCGGCGCCCTGACCGGCAAGACGCCGGCCACGGCCCAGAACGGCGGCCATTCCGTCGATGCCCAGCAGATCGCCGCCATGGTGGAAGGCCTGGCCGCCAAGCTCCAGGAGAATCCCAATGACGGCGAAGGCTGGCTCATGCTGGGCCGTTCCTACGGCGCCATGGGGCGCTTCCCGGAGGCCGTAGTCGCCTATGGCCGCGCCATCGACCTGCTGCCGCCGGACGCCCAGGTGCTGGCGGACTTCGCCGACGTGGTGGCCATGGCCCAGGGCCGCAACCTGCAAGGCCAGCCGGAGCAGATCGTCCGCCGCGCCCTCCAGGTGGATCCCAACAACATCAAGGCCCTGGCCCTGGCGGGCACCATCGCCTTCCAGAAGCAGAACTATCCGGCGGCCATCGGCGAGTGGCGCAAGATCCTGACCCTGGTGCCGGAGGATTCCACCGTGGCCGCAGGCATCCAGGGCAGCATCCGGGATGCCGAAAACCGCATGGCGGTGGTGGCGAAGACGGGCGGTTCGCTCACCCCGGCGGCCGCCCAGGCCGATGGGCCTGCCGCCGCACCGGCGAACGCCGTCGGCGGGACGGTTTCCCTGGACGCCTCCCTGGCTGGCGCAGTTTCCCCCGGCGACACGGTCTTCGTCTTCGCCCGGGCGGTGGATGGTCCCAAGATTCCCCTGGCCATGATGAAGAAGACGGTGGCGGACCTGCCGCTCCGCTTCACCCTGGACGACAGCATGGCCATGGCGCCCAACTTCCGCCTGTCCCAGTATCCGAAGGTGGTGGTCGGCGCCCGGGTGTCCAAGAGCGGCGACGCCATGCCCCGTCCGGGGGACCTGGAAGGCCTGTCGGCCACGGTCTCCCCGGGGGCGGGAAATGTTAGGATCGTCATCAACAAGAAGGTCAAATAACGCGGGCGCCCCCGCCGTCTCGGGGCGCTTCCATGGAGAACGGCAATGCGGTCGATGGGCAAGCTTGGATTGGCAGGCGTTCTCCTGGCCATGGGGATTGGCGCTGCCGTAGCGGCCGACGATGATGTCCGCGGCCGTTACCTGGAGGAAGCCCGCAAGGCTGCTGCCACCCTGTTGAACCAGATCCGTACCGAACTGATGCGGGAAATGGAGCGCACCGGACCCAT
The DNA here is from genome assembly GCA_050259815.1 of Actinomycetota bacterium. Lineage (GTDB taxonomy): Bacteria > Pseudomonadota > Gammaproteobacteria > Burkholderiales > Rhodocyclaceae > JAGTRP01. The sequence continues at coordinate 1,162 of JBLNBI010000480.1, forward strand.
CCGGTCCATCGTCGTCTGCAAGTACAGCGCCCCGGAGGCGGCTTCCGCCGTCTCCCGCCAGACCGGCATGCACGTCACCCGGGTGACCCTGCGCCCCCGTAACCGGGCGCTTGGAGAAGCCGATGCCTGGGAGCAACAGGCGCTTCTTGATTTCGAGAAACGGCTTTCCAAAGGTGAGAAGGTGGAGGCCCTTGAGGCAACGGAAGTGGTCAACGAGCCGAGCGGCCGGTTCTTCCGCTACATGAAGGCCATCCCCGTCGGCCAGGCCTGTCTTGCCTGCCACGGTCCGGTGGCCCAGATGTCCGAGGGGGTCAAGGCCCTGCTGGCCCAGGAATATCCCCACGACCGGGCCGTCAATTACGAGATCGGGCAGGTCCGGGGTGGCATCTCGGTCAAGCGTCCCTTCTGATGTCCTGTTTCGCCGGCGCCGGGCGGCCCTGGGGCGCCTGGCGGTCCTGCCTTTGCTCCTGGCCGCCTGCGGCCGCGATGCCCACCCCAAACTGACCCCGGGGGCGCCGCTGCCAAGCCTGGCCCTGCCCGGGCTCGACGGCCCGGTTCAGGCCTTGGGCGGGGTGGGACGGCCGGCCGTCATCAACTTCTGGGCGACCTGGTGCCCCCCGTGCCGGGCCGAAATGGGCGGGCTGGAGCGACTCCATCGCCGCTTTGCCGCGGCCGGGCTGGTGGTGCAGGGGGTGTCGGCGGATACCGATGCCAACCTGGTGAGGGAATACCTTCTCCGGGAGGGGGTCGGCTTCCCCATCCTGATGGACCCGGCCGGGAAGCGGGCCCGGGAGGCCCTGGGGATCGGACTGTTTCCCACCACGCTGCTGGTGCGCCGCGACGGCACAGTCGCGGAAGTGGTGGTGGGGGAGCGGGACTGGGATGCCGGGCCGGCGCACGAGGCCGTGCGCGCCCTCCTGTAACTACTTGCTGCCTTCGATGGCCGCCAGGGCCTTCTTGGCTTCCGGGTGGCCCTGGGCAGCGGCCTTCTTCATCCAGCGGGCGGCCTCTACGCGGCTGTCCACCACGCCCTTGCCGGCCAGGAACAGCAGGCCCAGGTGATACTGGGCTTCGGCGTGGCCGGCGCTGGCGGCCTGGAAGTACCAGGTGGCGGCTTCCCGGTCGGGATCGGGTACGATTTTTGCGGTCTGGGAACCGAAGAGGTAGGCAGAACCCAGTTGGAACATGGCTTCCGCATACCCCTGGGCCGCCGCCTTCTTCCACCAGTAGATGGCCTGTTTCTCATCCTCGGGAACCCCCTGGCCGTTGTAGTACAGGCTGCCGAGGCGGAACTGGGCCAACGGGTTGCCGCTGTTGGCCATGGGCAGCAGCATCTGGGCAGCCTGGCTGTGCCGGCCGGCTTCGATGGCCTTGACGGCGTCGGCAAGCGGGTCGGCGGCGGCCATGGCAGGCGTCGCGGCGATGAGAAGGGCAATGAGCAGCGTTCTGGGCAGCATGTCGTAACCTTAGAAGTTCTGTGTCAGCCGTCGTACGGATGGATTGCGGTAATGTAGCGTGATATATGCATCCTGGCGACGGTGCAAGCGGTTAGCAAGATTTGGGCCTCTGCCTATGACGGAAGTGCGGCCAGGAGATGAACATTGGATGATCGGGTGAGAACCATGACCGAAGAGAGCCAGGAGACGCCCGACGTGACGCGGCGCGATTCGCTCCAGAGCAAAGCCGTGTGGACGGTGGTGGTCCTGTTCGCCTATTTCATCATGGTCACCCTGGTCATCACCTATGAGCGGGACATCATGATGGAGGCGGTCACCCGCCTCCAGGAGAAGCACGACCAGGAGGAACGCCTGGTGGCGCTCAACATGGCCGTGTCCCGCACCGTGCTGGCGGTCAACGAGAATTACTTTTCCCCCAACGTGGCGGATGCGGCCAAGGTCCTGGTCCTTGAACTGGAAGCCATCATGCCCGGTCTGAATCGGCTCCAGCCGGAATATCCCATGATCGGCAACGACTTGGGCGGCCTGCAGCGGGCGGTAGACGAGCTTTCCAGCACCCCGTCCCGGGCCGCCATCGCCGACCTGCGGGCAACCATGCACCGGCTGGTCATCGAACTGGACGTGGTAACCAACGACGTCAATGCCCGGAAGCAGCTCCTCCTGGAGGACTACCGGCGTTCCTTCAACCGGGTGACCCTGGAATGGGCGGTGCTGGGCCTCTTTGCCATCGGCATCCTGGGGGGCTTCATCCTGATCTTCTTCCGGCGACTGGCCCAGGATATCGAGCAGGTCCGGGAGCGGGCCGGCGACATCGTGCGGGGCTACCGGGGCGAACCCCTGGAAAAGACCCGCCACGACGAGATGGGCGCCCTGATCGACGCCATCAACCAGATGCAGCAGGAGCTGCGGCAGCGGGAATCCCAGATCGAGATTTCACGCCAGCAGCATTTCCACAAGGAGAAGATGGCCGCCATCGGCTCCCTCGCCGCCGCCGTGGCCCACGAGATCAACAATCCCCTGTCGGCCATCGTCGGGGTGGCCCAGGCCATTGACGAGGAGTGCAAGGCGGAGAACTGCGGCAACCTCAACAAGATGTGCCACCCCGGCATGATCCTGGACCAGGCCAAGCGGGTCATGCAGATCACCCGCCAGATCAGCGAGTTCTCCGTGCCCCAGTCCCAGGAGCCGGAGCTCCTGGACATCAACGGCCTGCTCCGCAGCACGGGCAATTTCGTCAAGTTCGACCGGCGCTTCCGGCTGCTGGAGCTGGAGCTTTCCCTCGACAGCTCGCTGCCCGCCGTCTGCGTCATCGCCGACCACCTGGTGCAGGTGGCAATGAATTTGCTTATCAATGCCGCCGATGCCTTGCAGGGCAGGACCGACCCGCCGCCGAAAATCCGCGTGGTCACCTCCCAGCGGGGCGGCATGGTGGCGATCGATGTGAGCGACAATGGCACGGGCATCGATCCCGCCTTTATCGGCCAGGTATTCAATGAGCATTTCACTACCAAGGGACCGGGGCGGGGCAGCGGCCTGGGCCTGGCCCTGTGCCGGTCCCTGATCCGCGAGGCGGGGGGAGACATCTCCATCGCCTCCACCTACGGGGTGGGGACGACGGTGACGGTACTGCTGCCGGTTCCGGTGATCGGCAATAACAGCGGCGAGCGGGAAGAAAGGGAAAGGGTTTAAGACATGCATGTTCTCGTAATCGACGACGAAGTAGCCATCCGCCAGATCCTGGCGGCGACGGTCAGTCGTGCCGGGCATTCGGTGGATACCGCGGAGAACGTCCGGGAGGCGTCGGCCAAGCTGGTGCGGGGCGACGTGGACGTGGCCCTGTGCGACATCATGATGCCGGACGGAAACGGGGTGGACCTGGTCAGGAGTTTCAAGGGCTCGGGCATCGACACCCACTTCATCATGGTCACCGCCTTCGCCTCGGTGGAAACCGCGGTGGAAGCCCTGCGGGCGGGGGCCACCGACTACATCGTCAAGCCGGTGCGCAACGAGGAACTGCTCCACCACCTGTCCCAGATCGACTCCATGCGCGGGCTGAAGGCCGAGAACCAGGCCCTGCGCCAGATGGTGACTGGGGACCGGGGGGTCTTCCACTTCGGTTCCCAGTCCATGATGGAAATGGAGCGCCTGGTTTCCAAGGTGGCGGTCACCGACAGCACCGTGCTCATCACCGGCGAGAGCGGCACCGGCAAGGGTGTCACCGCCCGTTCCATCCACGAGATGAGTCCGCGCAGCGACTTCCCCTTCATCCCGGTGAACTGCGGCGCCATCCCGGAAAACCTGCTGGAAAGCGAATTCTTCGGCCACGCCAAGGGCGCCTTCACCGGCGCCGACCGGGCCCGCAAGGGCCTGTTCACTCAGGCCGACAAGGGCACCCTGTTCCTGGACGAGATCGGCGAGCTGCCGCTCCACATGCAGACCAAGCTCCTGCACGTCATCGAGGACAAGGAAGTGCGGCCCCTGGGCGGCGAGCAGGCCCGGCGGGTGGATACCCGCATCGTCGCCGCCACCAACCGCAACCTGGCGGAGATGGTGAAGGAAGGCAAGTTCCGGGAAGACCTTTACTTCCGGCTGTCCATGTTCCACATCCACATCCCGCCCCTGCGGGACCGCCGGGACGACATCCCCCGCCTCATCCGCTTCGTCCTCCAGAACCTGGGGGGCGGCTCCAAGAAGTCCATGGAACTCGACCCCATGGCCGAGGAGATCCTGGTGGACTACGGTTGGCCGGGCAACGTGCGGGAGCTGGAAAACGTCATCAACCGGGCCTACATCCTGGCGGACGGCGGGCGCATCACCCTGGCCGACCTGCCCCCCGACATTGCCCGCCAGATGCCTCCCCGGGATCGCAGTGGCATGGAAGTTGCGTCGTCCGGAGGGCTGCGGGAGCAGCTCCGCCGGGTCGAGGCGGAAATCATCATCCGGGCTCTGCGGGAATGCGGCGGCGATCGCCGGGTTGCCGCCCAGAGGCTGGAGATCGGGCTTTCCAGCCTGTACCGCAAGCTGGAGGAATTCGAAGCTATGGGAATGGGTCGCAGTGATTTCTGAACGTCCAATATCGATGCTGAAGGGTTCGCGTTTCTGGTTTGCCGCCTGCATGGCCGGCATGCTCTCCTTTTCTGTTCCGGCTCTGGCCGATGCCGAGTCGGACTACGACCAGGGTTACCGCCAGTTCTACGATGGCGACATGACCGGCGCCATGACGGCGCTGCGCAAGGCGGCCAACGCCGGGCACGTCAAGGCCATGGTGCTCCTGGCCCAGGTGCTGGACGGTTCCGAATTCGACGAGGAAGCGGTCCGCTACTACCGCAAGGCGGCCGAGGCAGGCGATCCGGACGGCATGTTCGGCCTGGGCGCCATGACGGTGGCCGGCGAGGGCATGAAAGCCAAGGACACGGCGGAAGGCATGCGCTGGATCCGCAAGGCCGCCGAACTGGGCCAGAGCCAGGCCGTCATCTTCATGGCCCAGGCCTACCTGAAGACGGAGCAGGGCCTGACCGAAGCCGACCGGGACACCCCGGAGGCCCTGCGCTGGATCAAGCTGGCGGCGGAAAAGGATTATCTGCCGGCGGTGGATGCCCTGGCTGCGGCCTACAGCACCGGCGGCAAGCTGAGCGTCTCCGCCGATCCGGTCCTGGCCGGCGAGTACCAGGCCCAGGCCAACAAGATTCGCAACGTCGAGCCCACCAAGGGCAAGAAAAAGAAGAAAGCCACGGCCAGCTGAGCGGCCAACCAGGAGAAAACAACATGAAACTGGTCTTATCCATCGCGGCCGGCCTCGCCCTTGCCCTTCCTGCCCAGTGGGCCCAGGCGGGGAACATCATGCACGGGCAGCAGCTTTTCAATACCCATTGCTCCGTCTGCCACGGCATGCGGGGCGAGGGCGTCATGCCGGATGCCCCCAAGTTCCGCACCGGCGAGCGCCTGGACCAGCCGGACATGATGCTCATGCAGTCCGTCAAGAACGGCAAGAACAAGATGCCGTCCTTCTTCGGCGTCCTCAAGGACACCGACATCCTCGACATCCTGAGCTACGTGAGGACCCTGCGATGACCCTTTCCCGCCTCGCCCGGCGCCTCGTGGCCGGCCTCGGCTCGGCCTTCCTGCTGTCCGCCGCAATCCCCGCCCTCGCCGCCGATGCGCCCGCCAGCCCCGCTGCCAACGCCAAGCCGGGCGCCAAGGTGGCCGAGACCTTCGACGTCGGCAACAACGTCTATGTCCGCGCCCTGACCGTGGAAAAGGAAACCGACACCCTGTGGGTCGGCACCTCCGTGGGCGCCATGGAAATCGACCTGAAGACCTCCCGGCCCCGCAACACCTTCACCCGCAACGACGGCCTGGCCAACGAATACGTCTTCGCCATCGGTATCGATTCCCAGGGCTACAAGTGGTTCGGCACCAATGCCGGCGGCGCTTCCCGCTACAAGGACGGCAAGTGGAAGACCTACTTCCCCATGCACGGCCTCGCCGACTACTGGATCTACTCCTTCGTGAACGACAAGCAGGGCAACCTGTGGATCGGCACCTGGGCCGGTGCCAACATGTTCGACGTCAAGACCGGCAAGTTCAAGACCTACGTGAAGGAGCTGATCAACGAGTGGGTCTACGGCCTCACCCTGGACAAGGACGGCCGGGTCTGGTTCGGCACCGAGGGTGGCGTCTCCATGTACGACGGCAAGGGCTGGAAATCCTGGAACCACAAGGACGGCCTGGGCGGCGAGAACCCCGAGAAGCTCCAGGCCAGCCCGAACACCGGCCTGGGTACCCGTTCCCGCCATGACCTGACCACCATGGTGGAAGGCTTGCCCACCTACAACCCCAACTACTGCTTCTCCATCCACGCCACCCCCGAAGGCCACATCTGGGCCGGCACCTGGGGCGGCGGCGTGAGCCGCTTCGACGGCAAGACCTGGACCAGCTACACCACCAAGGACGGGCTGGCCGGGAACATCGTCTATTCCATGGCCCAGGATGCCAAGGGCGTGCTGTGGTTCGGAACCAACAAGGGCATTTCCCGCTACGACGGCAAGACCTGGAAGACCATCGGCACCCAGGAAGGACTTTTCGACTCCAACGTGTATGCCCTCGCGGTGGCGCCCAATGGCGACATCTGGGCCGGCACCAAGCGCGGCGTCGCCCGCATCTCCCCCCAGTGAGGGCAGGAAGGATACCTATGCAGAAATCGCAAAAGCGCCTGATTACCGGCCTCCTCGCCGCCGGCCTCTCCCTGGCATCCCTGGGAGCGTTCGCCCAGGCGGCCGCCCCCCAGCCCCATCCGGCCGTGCCCGGGGCGCCCAACCATCCTCCCCTGCCGCCCCAGACCGAGGGCAAGACGCCGGTGGATCCCAATGCCAAGTTCACCCATTTCCGGGTGGGCAACAAGAACGTCAAATCCATCTACGCCGACGGCAAGGTGGTATGGGTCGGGACCTCCGGCGGCGTGGTTCGCTACGACACCCGGGACGACAGCTTCAAGCTCTACGATGCCAAGACCGGCCTCCTTTCGAACGGCATGTTCTACGTCGGCAAGGTGAAGGGCCAGATCGCCGTCGGTACCTACGGCGGCGGCCTCTCCCTGCTCGACGACAAGACCGGCAAGTGGAAGACCTACAACATCCCCGAGGGCCTGGGCGACGCTTTCGTCTATGACGTGATCACCGTGGCCAACGGCGACATCTGGATCGCCACCTGGTCCGGGGTGAACCGGGTCCGGGGCGGCGCCCTGGACGACCGCAGCAAGTGGGATCTCTACACCGTCGAGAACACCAAGGGTGGCCTGCCCAACGACTGGGTCTATGGCCTGGCCGAAGGCAAGAACGGCGACGTCTGGCTGGCCACCGAAGGGGGCATGGCCCGCTTCGCCCACAACAAGTGGGAGAACTGGAACCACGCCCGGGGCCTGGGCGCCGACTACGACAAGGTCAAGAACGACATCGCCTTCAAGAACGACCCGGGCAAGCAGTCCCTGCACCATGCCAAGCAGAAGCAGGAGATGGGTCTGAACGATGTGAACGTGGCCTACAACCCCAACTACGTGGTGTCCCTGGAAGTGGATCGGGACGGCGGCGTCTGGGCCGGGACCTGGGGCGGCGGCCTGTCCCGCTACGACGGCAAGAAGTGGGTGAGCTACACCACCGCCGACGGCCTGCCGGGCAACCACGTCTTCATGCTCCACCTGGACGACAAGGGCCGGCTGTGGATCGGCACCAACAACGGCCTGACCTACTGGCAGGACGGCAAGTTCGCCAAGGCCATGACCACCGCCGACGGTCTCTACGCCAATAACGTCTTCGCCATGACCACCACCCCGGCCGGCGATCTGTGGATCGGCAGTTTCGGTGGCGTCGCCCACCTGCGGCCCGGCAAGTAAGAACGCTTAAAGGCTTCCCTCGGCCCGCGGGCGGATTTCCCGGCTTCCGGGATGTCCCCTGCGGGTCTTTTTTCGTTTACCGGGCGGGTGTTCGGTTAGACGGACAGTGAGCCGGTGCATCCGTTATCCGGCGGGCAGCCCTGGCAGACGCCGGCGACGCTGGCCATCTGCCGGACCTTGCCCTGGCACCCCTTGAGCTTCACCGCCTGCTGTTGGGCGATGAGCAGTACGCCGACGCCCGAGGAGTCCATTTCCTGGCAGTCGGAGAGGTCGATTTCCCGGCTTCCTGACCGGATATGGTGCAGCAATCGGAAGGCTGTCTCGAAATCGAGAAAGCCCCGGATTGCCGCTGTGCCGTCCGTGTGCTCGACGGTGCCGGCAGGGCGGTGGTGGGCTCTGTTGGCCATGTGCTTCGCTCCATCAAAAAGGGGAAACATCCGGTTGGGCGCCCGCTCTGCGGCGGATAAGTCATTGATTGCAACCAATGATCATACCGTAAGGTTATGACAATTTGGTGTCAGGTGACATACATCAAACCCGGCATATAACGTGCTTACCTTAGTCATAGTTTCCCCGGGATATGGGGTTAAGGGAGTATGACTTTGAAGATATTCGTCCAAGCCGGCCTGCTGGCCGGGCTGTTGATGACCTCCGTGGCGGCCGTCGCCGTCGATGAAGCCGCCGCCGAAGCCCTGGCCCGCAAGAGCGGCTGCTTCAAGTGCCACGCCATCGACAAGAAGAAGGATGGTCCCCCCTACAAGGAAATTGCCGCCAAATGGAAGGGCAAGGGGGATGCGGAAGCCAAGCTCAGCACCCATGTCACCACCGCGCCGAAGGTCAAGATTGACGGCAAGGAGGAGGACCACGAGCAACTGAAATCAAAGGATCCCGCCGACGTGAAGAACGTCGTCCAGTGGATCCTGAGCCGTTAAACAAAATAATTATTAGGGGGTCGCAAGAATGAGAAAGGCACAGGGGGCAACCGCTCCGATTTTCCCGTCCATGGGAATTTTCCCTGGGATGAAAAGGAGCGTGGCCAGAGTGGCCAGGCATCTGGCCATGGCGCTGCTGGCCGCAGTCGCCCTGCTGGCCTTCGGCTTCGCCCAGGCGGAGCAGAAGCGGCCGGACGTCGTGTTGCAGGGGGATGCCAAATGCACCCGCTGCCACGACGAGAATGAAACCAACCCCGTCCTCAGCATCGGGAAGACACGCCACGGCGTGAAGGTGGACGGCCGCCTGCCCACCTGTTCCGGCTGCCATGGCGAGAGCGAGACCCACATCAACAAGCCCGAGGGCAAGAAGGAGCGTCCGAAGCCGGACTTCCCCTTCGGCAAGGCCACCGCCAACGACGTGGAAGGCCACAACAAGGTCTGCAACAGCTGCCACAAGGGCGGGAAGTTCATCCACTGGCCCGGCAGCGCCCACGACGCCCGCAACGTCGCCTGCACCTCCTGCCACCAGCTCCATACCGCCCACGACAAGGTGAAGGACAAGACTACCCAGCCGGAAGTCTGCTTCACCTGCCATAAGGAACAGCGCGTCCTGGTGAACAAGCCCTCCCACCACCCCATTCCCGAGGGCAAGGTGGTGTGTTCCGACTGCCACGCCGCCCACGGTTCCGCCGGTCCCAAGCTGATGCAGCGGGACAGCGTCGCCAACACCTGTTTCACCTGCCACATGGAGAAGCGCGGCCCCTTCGTACGCAAGCATGAGCCCGCCGAGGACTGCACCATCTGCCACAACCCCCATGGCTCTTCCGTCGACAACCTCTTGAAGACCCGCCCGCCCTTCCTGTGCCAGCAGTGCCACGAGCCCTCGACCCACCAGGGCCGCTATCCGGGCTTCGCCGCCGGCACCAGCAACGGCCTGGGCACCAAGGGCCTCACCATGGGCCGCGCCTGCCTGAACTGCCACACCAATATCCACGGCAGCAACAGCCCGGCCAACGTGGGCAACGAGCGGACTTTCCGCCGCTAATCAGGGAGTACAGACATCATGCAACGCAATGACCGGAAAGAACTCCTGGGCCTGCCCCGCAAGGCCCTCTGCCTGGCGGTGGCCGCCGCCTGTGCCGGCTCCGTATGGGCCGAGGAGGACGAGGAAGTCCTGCGGCTCATCAAGCCGGAAAGCAGCTTTACCCTGGGCACCGCCCACGTCAGCGGCAATAACCAGCGCTTCGGCGTCTATAACGGCCTGTCCAAGGAAGGCACCTACGGGATCGGCGATTTCTCCGTGATCAAGCGGGACGACGACACCGGCACCTGGTTCCGCGCCCAGGGCCGCAACCTGGGGCTGCCTACCGCCGAGCTGCGGATGGAGCACGAGCGCCAGGGCGCCTGGCGCTATTTCGTCGAGTTCGACGAAACCACCCGCAATACGCCCTACACCGTCTTCAGCCGCCTGCAGGGACAGGGCACCAACAACCTCAGCTATCCCAGCACCACCGGAGCCCAGGCCCGGGCGACCGCCCAGCTGCCCGACTTCAAGGTGGAACGCCTGGGATCGAAGCTCGGTTTCAGCCACTACTTCAACCCGGAGCTGGAATTCAACGTCCTGTTCCAGAACGTCGAGAAGAAGGGCGAGCGCCTCTTCGGCCGGGGCAGCGGGACCAGCCAGGAATTCCTGGCCGAGCCCATCAACTCGGTCACCCGGCAGCTGGACGTGGTCCTCAACTACACCGGCGACAAGCTTCAGCTTTCCGGCGGCTACTACGGCTCCTGGTACCTGAATGCCGACAACCAGTTGAACGTCAATGGCGGCGACTCCCAGCTCAGGCTTTCCCAGGCCCCCTTCCCGAGCCTGCCCTTCTCGATCATTTCCCTGCCGCCGGACAACTTCTCCCACCAGCTCCATCTGGCGGGGGGCTACCAGTTCACCGACAAGACCCGGGGCAATTTCAAGGTCGCCTACAGCCATGCCGGCCAGATGGACAGCTTCCCGGCGGTTTCCGCTAACAACAACGGCAGCGGCATGCCTTCCGGCGGTCTCAACGCCTCGGGCCGCACCGACCTGGGCGGGCGGGTCGACACCACCCTGCTCCAGGGGGGCATCACCTCCCGGTTGACCAAGGACCTGTCCGTGCTCGCCAACCTCCGCTACGAGGACCGGGACGACAATACCTCCATCGCCCAGTACATCCGGCCGGCCAACGCCAGCACCAACGGCTACAACGAGCCCCGCTCCCTGAAGAACCTGTCCGGCAAGGTGGAAGCCACCTATCGCCTGCCCATGGGCTTCCGGGTCACCGGCGGCGTCGATGCCGAGCAGAAGCAGCGCACCGTGGAAGGCGTCCGGGTGGTGGGCTACCGGGAGCAGACCGACGAGGTTTCCACCCGCCTGGAGTTGGGCCGCTCCATCTCCGAGTCCATCAACGGCTCGGTGGCCTACATCCACAGCGAGCGCACCGGTTCGGCGTACCGCACCCTGCAGGCCTGGAACCCTGCCACCAATAGTTTCGTGCCGGGCCTGTCCTATTCCAACCGGGTCCAACCCATCTACATCGCTGATCGGAACCGGGACAAGATTCGCGTCTTCGCCGACTGGAATCCGGCCGAGTCCCTCAACCTCCAATTCGCGGTGGAGCAGTCCCAGGACAAGTACGGCGCCGGTCGCGACGCCCTGGACATCGGCCCCCGGAACGGCGACGCGCGGATGTACTCGGTGGATGCCACCTGGACGGTGACGGACAACTGGAAGGTCAATGGCTGGTTCACCCGCAGTGAGACCAACATGAAGCAGGCTTCCGGCAACAATACTCCGTCGCCGGGGCAGCCCTATTACACGGCTTCCCTGTCCAACTATGTCGACTCCGTAGGCGTCGGCGTGCGCGGCAAGGTGACGGGCACCATCGACGTGGGCGCCGACGCCATGGTGTCCACCGACCTCAGCCGCTATACCCTGGGAGGCAACGCCGCCTCCAGCATCCCCGACATCAAGTACGACCAGACCACCCTGAAGTTCTTCGGCCGCTACGCGGTGAACAAGGACACCAAGGTGCGGCTCGACTACGTGTTCGACCAGCGCAAGGTCAAGGACTGGACCTGGAACGGCACCGGAGAAGCCGGGGTGAACGGCCTGCCCTACATCTACACCGACGGGACCTGGCTCTACCAGAACCCCCAGGACAAGGTCCATTTCATCGGTGTCTCGGTTAATTACGCCTTCCGATAGAAGGGTGTAGCGGCATTGAATACCCCAGGAGGAGACAAGACATGGCAGCCGGCTTCTACCAACAGAGGATCTCGCCCATGCTAGCCCGCTTGTACGACTACAAGATCTGGCTGCGGCTGGTGGCATCCATCGCCGCCATGCTTTGTCTCGCCTGGGGCCTGATGATCTACTGGACGGTCCACCAGCAGCGGGCCCTGGCCCTCAACCAGGCCCACGAACTGGCCCAGAGCGTCCACCAGATGACCATGGCCAACCTGCTCTTCATGAAGGTCACCAAAACCATCAAGAAGCGCCATGTCTATTACAGCCAGGTGCGGCAGTCGGCGGCGGTGAAGGACCTGCGCATCCTGCGGGGCGAGCCGGTCATCCACGAAATGGGCGACGGCGACGAGATCGCCATGAACCCCACCGAGGCCGAAAAAGAGGTGATGGCCGACGGCAAGACCCTGTACCGGGAAATGGACGACCCCCAGCACGGCCACGTGCTGCTCGCCATCTTCCCGGCCAAGGCTGCCAAGAACTACCTGGGCCGGGACTGCATGGAGTGCCATGAGGAAGCCAGGGAAGGCATGATCCTCGGGGCGGTGTCCATGAAAATTTCCCTGGCTGAACTGGAAAAGGCGGTGGCGGAATCCCAGGTGCAGCTGATCGTCGCCACGGTGCTGATCACCATTCCGCTGCTGGCCTTCATCTACATCTTCGTGCGCAGTTTCGTGACCAGCCCCCTGTCGGTCATGGGAGCCAACCTCAAGTCCATCGCCAACGGCGAGGGCGATCTCACCTGCCGCCTGCCGGTGCGGGGCAAGGACGAAATCGGCGAGGCTTCCGCGGCCTTCAACGCCATGATGGAGAAACTCCAGAACCTCATCGTCCACATCCACTCCACCGCCCGCAAGGTGGCGGCGGACGCCCAGCAGCTCCAGGTCCGCAATTGCGAAGTGGCCCGGGGCTCCGAGGCCCAGACCCAGCAGTCTGAGGCCGCCGCCCAGGCCCTGGATGAGATCACCGCCAGCATTTCCAGCGTCCACGAGTCCTGCACCGAGGTGCAGGCCCTTTCCGAGGAGAGCAAGGAGCGCACGGATACCGGCAAGGCCAACCTGGAAGACCTCCAGGCCAAGGTCGGCCAGGTGGAGCGGGCCGTGGGCGAAATCGCCCAGACGGTGGAGCGCTTCGTCACCAGCACCGCCTCCATCATCAAGATGACCGCCCAAGTGAAGGAAATCGCCGACCAGACCAACCTCCTGGCGCTCAACGCCGCCATCGAGGCGGCCCGGGCCGGGGAGCAGGGCCGGGGCTTCGCCGTGGTGGCCGACGAGGTGAGGAAGCTGGCCGAGAAGTCCACCCGTTCCGCTACCGAGATCGACGCCATCACCCGCTCCCTGGGCACCGAGTCCGAGCATGTCCGCACCGCAATCAAGAGCGGCATGACGGTTCTGGCTTCCAGCCACCAATCCATGGACAACGTCGCCAATGTGCTGGATGCGGCGACCGGGGTGGTCAGCCAGGTGGCGGCGGGCATGGGGGAAATCCGGCAGGCCACCGAGCAGCAGAAGAACGCCTCCAGCCTCATCTCCGCCCAGGTGGAATCCATCGCCCACCTGGCCCACGAGAACGGGGAATCCATCGTCTGGATCAACCAGTCCATGCAGGAGCTGAACCAGCTCGCCCAGAACCTGGAGCAGGAACTGGGGCGGTTCAAGACCTGACCCTGCCGGGGTCTATCGAATTGGCATAACATCTCGGGCGGAACGACTGCTCCCCCGAGATCCTTATGCCCCTCAAACGACTGCTCACCCGCCAAAAGGGCAACCTGGCCCTGCTCATCGGCAACGGCATCAACCGCTACGGCGGCCGTGCCGGGATCAACTCCTGGAACGACCTGCTGATCAGCCTGGCTCGAAAGCACATCGATCCATCCACTGCCAGCATCCCCTCGGGCGTTTCATTGACGGAGTTCTACGACTCCCTGGAACTGGCCCAGGCCACCATCAGCGCCAGCGGCCATCTCCAGCAGGAATTCTGCGCCCCGATGGGCGGCTGGATTCCCGACGAGCACCACGAAGCGATTACCCGCTGGGCAATCGCAGCACGTAGCCCCATTCTCACCACGAACTTCGACGGGCTGTTGTCCCGGGCGGCCAAAGCCCGCCTGTATTCAATCCCGGGGAAGCCCTTCACCGACTTCTACCCCTGGAACAGGTACTTCGGCCTGGGGCAGCTTGAACGGCCGGACGGCGGTTTTGGCATCTGGCACATCAACGGGACCATGCACTACCGGAGAAGCATCCGCCTCGGCCTGACCCACTACATGGGCAGCGTCGAGCGGGCCCGCACCTGGCTGCACCGGGGCAACGAAGACAGCCTCTTCCGCGGCAAGGATGTGAATGGCTGGGCCGGCTTCAGCACCTGGCTCCATATCCTCTTCAACAAGCCCCTGCTCATCCTCGGCCTGGGCCTCGAAGACAACGAGGTCTTCCTGCGCTGGCTCCTCATCGAGCGGGCCCGGTACTTCAAGAAATTCCCCGAGCGCCGGCAGGAGGGCTGGTATGCCTGCGTGGGCGACGAATCCCAGGGGAAGTCCTATTACCTGAAGAGCGTGGGCATCAGCCTGCTGCCGGTGGGTTGCTATGAGGACATCTACGGGAGCGGGGTGTGGGCCCAGGGCAGTAGCGAAGGGGGGAAACGAGAGGACAGGGCATCGGCATGCGCACTTCCCTGAAGGCGCTTGGTGTCGCTGCGGCGGTAATCGCTTCCGCTTTGGCGTGGGGATACTGGTATTCGGCAACCCACGCGTCGATCAATATTCGAGTCGAAGACTACGGTCTGCAAACCGACCGGCAACTCTACGGAAGGCCCCATGGCGTGAAACTGGAATTCTTCGACGCGGCCGGCCGATTCCTGGCATCCGCCCATTCGGTGGAGCCGGCGGCCTACATCCTGGCCGTCCATCCCGATCCGGCCATTGGAGACTGTTCGGCCTACCAGGACTCCAGAGAAAAATTTGCGGAGTGCTATGCCCAATACTCCGCCTGGACCTCGACTTGGGCGCCCGAGGTACGCACCGCTGCGATTTCGACGGGGGGATGTTCCCTCCGCAACTTGCCCGTGAACGTTTATACCTCCAACGAGGGCTGGTGGTTGTGGTGGGTGCCCCTCCGTCACATTGGAGGTACTCCGCGGCGATATTTCGATTTTGCGGTGAAGGTGAATATGGGGTCTTGCAGCGGCATCCCGCTCGGTCCCGTCGCCGGCGAGATGGCCGGGTAGTGCCTTTGAGGGCCGGATACGGCCGGGAGAATTCCCTGCTCAGACTTTAAGCCGAGCGTAATGGTTGAAGTGTCAAAAATGGCAAATACTTCCATATGGGAAATTGCCATCCTGGAAATCTGGCCTTTGAGAAATATTCCAGAAATCGGGACGGCAGTTCCAGGCACTTGCCTCTCTGTAAATTCAACAAAATCCAAAAAAATCAGTCGCGTCCGTCTTTTTCAGGCGATTGGTATGGACGTTGCTTCAAGCGAATTTCCTCGAACAATAGGACATTCCCATGAAAAACGCTGCATCGTCTCTCCTGATATCCTGCGGTATTGCCGTGGCGCTGCTAATTGCGCCCAACGTTTACGCGGACACTCCGGAGTCCCTGGAAGGAACCACTCTTGTCAGCGCCGATAAAGCCAAGGCACTGCTCGATGGCGGGGCGGCGGTCATCGATACGCGGGTTGCCCAGGAATTCGCCGAGGGGCACATCAAGGGGGCCAAGAACGTTCCCTACAAGGAGAAGAGCGCCAAGGCCACCGATTTCGACGCCAGCCAGGACAGCTTCGACATCAGCAAGCTGCCCGCCGACAAGAATGCGGCCATCGTCCTGTATTGCAATGGCCCGGAGTGCTGGAAGAGCTACAAGGCATCCAAGCTGGCGCTGAAGGCAGGGTACAAGAAAATTCAATGGTTCCGTGGCGGTTTCCCGGAGTGGAAATCAAAGGGCTACCCGGTCGAGTAACTATCGTTCGTCCATGCGTAAGAAGCTGGTGCAAATAGGCGCCGGCTTTTTTTTTGCAGCAATCTGTTTGGAATAATTTGCAAAATGTTGGGTAGGCTAAGCATTAGAGCGCGGCTGTATGGTTCGGCTGTCCTCGTCTTCACGGCCATCGTCATCATCGCCGTTATCGCGTTTCAGACTGCACGGACCAGTTCGGCGGTTCTTGCACAGATTTACGAGAGACAAGTGGTGCCCTCATCCTCCCTGCAGGAGGTCAGCGAGGCGTTGCAGGACGTGCGCTCTCGAATGGCTGGCGTCATGCTGGATCATGTGGCGGCCGCTGGGGCGAAGAACCACCTGGTCGAAGCGTCGAAGGTCATCCCGGGTGCCTGGGAACGGTTCAAGGATCAAACCAAGGACAATGACTTCAGTGACGAGGAAAGGAAAAATCTCGCTGCGATCGATCAGCAGATTGCTCAGTTCATGCCCTTCCTGGAGCGCCTGAAGAGTGCCTACTCGGCCAATGACAAGGCGAAGGTGGGAGACATGCTGGAGGATGAATGGCCCATCATTCATACCAAGCTCATCAAGCCGCTTGCCAAGCTGACCAGCTTCCAAGAGGCGGCAGTGAAGCGCGCTTACGAGAATGCCCGGGCGCAGGAGGACCGACTCCTCAAGATTACCTTGTCCTTCGTCGTCACCGTACTGGTTCTCATCGCGGTGGGTTCCCTGCAGCTCACATCCAGCATCAATCGCGGGATCGGGCAGTTGCAACACGTCCTTGACCGGATCGCCAATGGCGATTTGACTGCGACGGCAAAAATCGAAAGCCATGACGAACTGGCCCACATCGCCAGCCACCTCAATAAGACAGTGGGTCACCTCAGGGCAATCTGCCTCAGGGTGAAAGAGGAAGCCGTGCTGGTGTCGTCGGCGGCCAGCGAATTGAGCACCGCGGCACGCAGGACCATCGAAAGGGCCGAAACCCAGTCCGAGCGGATTATGGCGGTCAGTTCGGCGATGGAAGAGGTCAGCGTCACCGTATCGGAAGTATCCAAGGGAGCGTCGGGCGTTGACCGTGCTGCCGCCGAAACCCAGAGCGTTGCGCGCAGTGGTAACGAAGCCGTGGAGAAAAACCGCGACACCGTCCAGCGTATCGTCGAGAGGGTGAATAGTTCCAGTTCGGCCATCGGAGAGCTGATTGCCTCGATCGGAAAGATCAGCGACGTGACGCAGGTGATCAAGGAAATCGCGGACCAGACCAACCTGCTCGCCCTAAACGCAGCCATCGAGGCCGCACGCGCCGGGGAGCAGGGACGTGGCTTTGCCGTGGTTGCCGACGAAGTGCGCAAGCTGGCGGAGCGTACCGGACACAGCACTAATGAGATCGCCGCCATGGTGGATGCCATCAACCAGGAAACCGAGCAGACCGTCTCTGCTATGAAAGAGGTACGGAGTGAAGTGGAAACGGGAGCGGAATACAGCAAAGCAGTCAGTGGAATCCTGGAGAGGATTCTGTCGGCGGCAACGCAAGTGAACGAACTGTCCCATCAAATAGCGACAGCCACCAAAGAGCAGGCATCGGCCACCGAACTAACCACCCGGAACATGGAAGCCATCGCGAGCATTACAGAGGAGAACAGCGCCAGCATCCAGGCCGTCGGGCGCGAGGCGGAAAGATTGACCCTGGCCGCGACCGAACTGAACTCGCTAGTCCAGCAGTTCCGGCTCTAGCAACAAACCAATCTCCTGGCCGTATCGAAAAATAGTCCGCGAGCGCCCATCGCCAGCAGTGAAGGCAAACAGCTGACGTACCGCTGAAGCGCCCAGGCGCAGCCCACGACAGGTACATCGCGATCCGCCATTCCAAAAAGAGAAAAGCCGCCAGCAGGCGGCTTTTTCACAATCGGACCAAGCCGGGGGGGCGATCAGCCCCCCACCTGTCTCTTCGTTTCCTGCAACAAACCCACGATCTTCTGCGACAGCGGCCCGATCTTGGCGAACAGGGCTTCCGCCTCGTCCTTCCGCCCGGCTTCCTTGGCCGCCACGATGCGGGCGATGGTGGAGTGGAGCTCCTCGTGGGGCGGCTCGATGTCCTTCATGCTCTGGATGTGGCCGAATTGGCCCATGCCATCACCGTAGTACCACTTGCCCAGGGCGCAGTGCCGGTGGGAGACCGCCTGTTCCCGGGTGAGGGTGGTTTCGCCGTCCAGGAAGCTGCGCAGCCGAGCCTTCCAGGCCAGGTGGGCGGCGATGGCGGCGTCGAAGTTGAAGCTCTGCTGCCCTTGGCCGAAGCGGAACTGGGAAACCAGGGCCTGGAGCCGGGCCACCAGGGCGGCCTGCTGGCCGGTGGCGGCCTGGGTTTCCCGGGCGTCCTGGGCGGTCTCCTGGGCCACGGCGGAAATGCCGGCCAGGCTCTCGGTGATGTGCTCCGCCATGCGGGATTGTTCGGCGGCGGCGCCGGCGATCTGGGCATTCTGGTTGGTGATCTCGTCCACCGCCCGGGTGATGCGCTCCAGGGAGGCGCCAGCCTCGTTGGCCTGGTCCACGCTCAACTGGGCCCGCTCCCGGCTGGTGTTCATGACGTCAGCGGCGGATTCCGCACCCTGTTGCAGGGTCTGGATCTTGTTGCGGATCTGGGCGGTGGCTTCCTGGGTGCGCTGGGCGAGCTTCCTCACCTCGTCGGCCACCACCGCAAAGCCCCGGCCCTGCTCGCCGGCCCGGGCCGCCTCGATGGCGGCGTTCAGGGCCAGGAGGTTGGTCTGGTCGGCGATTTCCCGGATGACTTCCACGATGCTGCCGATGTCGCTGCTTTCCACCTTGAGTTCGGAAATGACGGCGTCAGCCCGCTTCACGTCCTCGGCCAGGGCCAGGATGGCGGCAACGGTGCGGTCCACCACCGCCTTGCCGCCCTGGGCCTCGCTGTCGGCCTGCTGGGCGGAGGCTACGGCGGAAGCGGCATTCTCGGCCACCTGCTGGACATGGGCGGTCATCTGGGTCACCGCCGCCTGCACGGCGCGGCCGTCGTCCTCTTGGCGGCGCACCCCTTCGGCAGTGTGGTGGGCCGTTTCGGAAAGCTGGCTGGCCGAGGCGGAAAGCTCCGAACTGCACTCGTTGACCTGGACGATGGTCTTCTCGATTTTGGCGGCGAAGGCGTTGAAGCCCTCCGCCAGGGCGGTGAGGGAGCCCTTGGCCTCGGGGACCAGGCGCTTGGAAAGATCGCCGTCGCCGGCGGCGATGTCGTGCATGGCGCTGGCCGTCTTGTCGATGGCGGCGATGATGCTCTTCACCATGAAGGCGGACACCAGCCCGAGTACCGCCAGGAGGGCGGCGGCAATGAAAAGCTGCTTCTCGGCCTGGGCGCGGAAGTTGGCGTCTACATCATCGATGTAGATGCCGCTGCCCACCACCCAGCCCCAGGGCTCGAACTTCTTCACGTAGGACAGCTTGGGGTAAAGGTCTTCCGTCACCCCGCCGCCGGCCTTGGGCTTGGGCCAGTCGTACATGACGTAACCGTGGCCGGCCCGGCTTGCCACGTCCACAAAGGCCACGAACAGGTTCTTGCCCGGCACCGACGTGCGCTTGCCGTCCACGCCGTCCTGCTCGCTCGTTGCCTTGTTGAACTTGGCGTCGTCCAGGACCTTGCCTTCCAGGGCGGGAACCGTCGGGTGCGCCAGCATCTTGGGTGCCGGGCGGCCCAGGTCGTTGATCCAGAAATATTCCTTGCCCTCGTAGCGCAGGGCCTTCAGGGCGGCCATGGCCTGCTGGCGGGCGTCGTCCCCGGACAGCTTGCCGGCCTGCTCCAGGCCCTGGTAGTGGGTCAGGAGGCTGAAGGCCGTCTCCACCAGGTGTCGGGTCTTGAGCTCCTTCTCCTTGAGGAGCTCGGCCTTGCGGTCGAACAGTTGATAGACGCCGGAGCCGATCAGCCCCAGGAATAGCAGTGCCACCAGAATCCAAATCTTGGCGGCGATCTTCAGCGTCTTGAAATACTGAAACATTTCTTACGTCTCCCCCGATGTACGGTTGATTTATTTTTTCATGCCGGTATGACTCCGGGTTTTCCGGCAGACGATACCATGTCGCAGAAAAATATGGCTAAAGTCATAGCAATTTCTCTGCCAGGAGGGGCTGTTTCCGGCGGTTATCACAACGGCTTCGAGAGATGGGCGGTCCGGAAGCGGCGGGTGGGTCGAAAATGCCCCGGCACTGGGTCAGTTTGTGCCCGATGAGGGGAGCCGGCCGGGATAAGGCGTTCCTATCCGGATGAATCGATTAGGAAATATTCCTGCAGCGAAATGGCATGGATAGTGCGTTGCCCTGGTCCCCAGGGGGAAGGAGCCGCCATGAACATCGAACCGGAATCGAAGCAGCGCGAAGAGACATCATCCTTGTTTCATTTTGGGAGCAGTCCGGGCGGCAGCCTGTTGGCTGCGCAAAATACCCGGATCGCCAGCTTCAAGGCCACCTTCGACTTTGCGGCCATAAAGCAGAAGCGCGTGGAACAGATGGAGAGCCTGCGCAAGGAAAAGCGCAACGAGCTGATTTGGGCCAGGCGGGATCCGGACGGCTTCCATCGTAGCGGGGGCCAGCCATGGCAGGACTTCCTGGCGAACCAGAAGACCCAGCGGCGCCAAGAAGTCGCAGGCATGGACTACCCGGAAAGGAAGGCGCCTCCCGGCCTGTCGAACTTCCTCTATGACCCCAAGGACCCGGAGATGCAGAAGAAGTTGAGCTACCAGGTCAAGTACGGTCCCGAAGCCAATCTGTTGAGCCAGGACATCGGTCAGCTCAACACCTTTTACGGAGGCGGGGGCAAGGGGGGCGTCGGCAAGCGGCTCACCCAGTACGAGACGGACCACAACAAGTATGTGGACGCGGCGAAGAAGAGCGGCCGCGGGCTCACCGAACAGGAGGCTGTCGTCGATCAGACTGGGGTGAATCTAAAAGGCGCCAGCATCAATCACGTCATCGCCAGCGGGACGGGACAGAACACCTTGAACCATATGTCCCGGCAGTTCCAGTCGGGCAGGAACATGCTCGATGAGAGCTCCTTGAAGCGGGCCACCATCGACAAGGAAGGGCTGATGATGGAAAAGGACAAGGACGATGTGGACCTGGCCCGCAAATCCGTCATGAAAGGGTTGGCCATGCAGGCGGCCGCCATCGGCAAGATGAGCGGGCTGGGCCGCGCCATCCTCAAGGAGGAGTCTCCGGACATCGGCTGTGGCAAGAAGCTCGGCCCGGAAGAGAAAAAACTCGATGATCCGGGGAAGGCCATGGAGAAGCGCAACCTGATGGCGAAGGACGTGCGGGATGCTTTCCAGGGCAAGACCGCCGAGGTGCGCTATGGCGGCTACAAGAGCTACCTGGCGCACACCTTCGACTCCTTCGGCAACCTGCGCGTCGGCCATGGGTCGATCAACACCCGGGTGAGCACCGGGTTCGACATGCCCCTGGACGCCAAGAACCAGCCGACCCAACGGGGCCTGCGCTTGTTCGAAGCCTACCGGACCCATGTGCCGGAGGCAGTGCAGGAAAAGCCCCAACAGGCCACCAAGATCCGCCCGGGGACCTTTACGACCACGGCCAGCGGGAAATTCCTGACCAGCAGCCGGGAGAAGAAGTAAGGCCGATCAAGGCGGCGCAACCACAGCAGCGAAGCGATGGGAGGATGAGCAATGAGCAATACCGGACGTGTTGGTCAGTCGGGCGGCGATGGGTCGCAGCGCACCGAAACCGCCTTGGTGGTTTTCAATCCGAATCAGGCCCAGAACCACTCGGCGATCATGAAGGAGGTTCAGCAAAAGCGCTCGGCACGTGTAGATGACGCCCAGTCCCTTTCCAAGCTCGGCAAAGTCGATATTGCCGCCCGCGCCAAGTTGCTGGAACCCCACGTGGCCAAGTTGGCGGCGGAGCGCAAGGAATTGGATAAATGGAATCTCAATGCCGATGGCCGTAACCAAGGACTCGTCCATATCATCGACTATGCCTACGCGCCTCCGCCCAAGACCCAGAACGCGCAGCTCTCCGAATTGCTGGCCCATCGTTCGATGACCGGGAAGGCATTGCGCCGGGAAATGGGGCTCGATACTTCCGCCTTCGGGGAATTGCAGAAAAAGGATCTGATGTCCGGGGAGTCCGAAAAACAGCCGATGCTCACCAAGGCGGGGCGTAAATTGCAGCAGAACTACGATGACGTGGTCAGTCGAATGAGCACGATGATGGGGGGCGCATTGGATAAGAAGGCGATGGCGCAGACAAGCGAGTACAAATGGCTTGGGGAGCAGAAGAACTACCTGACGCAAGACATCCGGGATGAGACCATCTATTCCCTGAAACCGGACGATTCAAAGAAAGGGCGCCTCCCCCTGGTTGCAAAATCCGCGGGCCTCCCGTCATTCAAGACGGCGGCGACTCCCCACGGCTCGGAGATCATCGGCGTGACCCAGGAACTGGAGCGCTTGCGCGGGGACAAGAGCCTGAGCAAGACCACCCCGGAGCCCTCCAAGGGCGGCACTTATACCGCCAAGGAAAGTTGGGTAAAAGCGCCCGACAAGAATCCGAACGGGACAACCCACTGGGAATTGCAGCGGAATGTGACCATTCCGAACACAGCAGTGAGCGAAAAGGTCGCAACCGACAGCAACGGCGCCAAATTGCAGGTCGTTCGCTGGGGGACTGCGCCAGGCAAGGAGAAGTTCTCGACGGTCATGGGAGGCAGCGGGAAATAAAGAGGTCGGTGGCTCCTGCGCCTACAGCAGATACTCCCACCAGCGGGCGACCCATTCCTTCAGACGTTCCCCGATTCCCCGGCGGCGCCACTCTTCGAGGCCGACCTCGTGGGAGGTCTTCTCGTCCTCCCGGAAGAGGCCTTCCATCTCACCGGCGAAGGCGGCATCGAGGATGACGAGGTCCGCCTCGTAGTTGTGGACGAAGCTGCGCCAGTCCAGGTTGGTGGAGCCGATGCTGGACCACACCCCGTCGATCACCGCCGTCTTGGCATGGAGGAGGGCGTCCCGGCGCTCGAAAATGCGCACGCCGTCGGAAAGCAATTCTCCATAACGGGAACGGCCGGCATGGAGCGGCGCCCAGAAGTCGCTGAAGCCGGGCAGCACCAGGCGCACGTCCACGCCACGGTGGGCGGCGGCGCGCAGTGCCCGGAGCATGCGCTCGTCCGGGACGAAATAGCCGTAGGTCAGCCAGGCCCGGCGGCTGGCATGGTCGATGGCCGAGAGCAGCACGATGTAGAACTCGCTCTGCCCCTCGCCGGGGTCGGCAGCCACCAGGCGCATGGGCTTGTTGCCCCGCCGCTCGGGGCGAGGAAAGTAGGCCGCTTTCTCGAGGGTGGGAGCGCAGCCCTGTTTTTCCCAGGTGTCGAGGAAGAGACCCTGGAATTCCTCCACTACCGGGCCGCTCACCTCCACATGGGTGTCCCGCCAGCCCTCCTTGGGGGTCGGCTGCTTCCGCTTGCGGGAGAAGGAGCTGCTCCGGTAGACGGCGCTGATGTTGATGCCGCCGGTGAAAGCCGTTTCCCCGTCCACGATGAGGATCTTGCGGTGGTCCCGGTTGTTGAGGGCGCCCCGGCCTTCGGCTTTGAGGGGATTCACCGGGTTGAACTCGCACACCGCGATGCCGGCGTCGGTCAGCTCCCGAAAATACGCCGGGGGCGTCCCGATGGAGCCGACGCTGTCGTAGAGCACATTGACGGCGACGCCCTGGGCGCGCTTTGCCTTGAGGAGTTCCGAGAGGCGCTGGCCGGCCTCGTCGGACTCCAGGATGTAGGTTTCCAGATTGACCGTGTGGCGGGCCCGGGCGATGGCCTCGAACATGGCGGCATGGGTCTGCGGCCCGTCCACCAGGAGCCGGGCCTGGTTGCCCAGGGCCAGGGGAGCCCGGACCACCTGCTCCACCTGGGCCAGGTGTTCCGTCAGGAGGTCCGTGTCCCCCTTGCGGGTGATGCGCTTGACGGCGCCCGCCGCCTGCCGGGAGTCCAGGAGCCCCCGCTCGTCCACCACCCGGACCGGCCCCGCGGCCCCGGCCGCCGGCACGGGAATGTCCACGACTGCCGGGGCGGCGCAGGCGGCCAGGACTGCCGCAGCCGCCAAGGCGGAGAGTTGGCCGGCGAGAACGCAAAAACGGCGCCCGGATCGCTCCTGGCGCCTTGGATCGTGACTGGGTTTGCCGTGCAGAAAACTAGCCCACGGCCATCGCACGATGGGGATTCCTTACCGGGACGGCTTGATCCGGATATCGTTCTTCACGGAGCTGACCCCCGGAACCTGCCGGGCCAGGTTGACGGCGCGGCGGGCGTCCGACTCGGAATCGACGAAGCCGCTCAGTTGCACCACGCCCCGGTAGGTTTCCACATTGACCTCGGTGGCCCTGACGTCCGGGTCCTGGACCAGGGCGCTCTTCACCCGGGTGGTGATGGTGGCGTCGTCCATGTATTCGCCGGCGGCCTGGCGGGTCGGGCTGGGGCTGCACGCGGTGAGAACCGGCAGGGTGGCGGCCAGCATGGCAGCGACTAAAAGGGATTTCGAGTTGATCATGGTTTGTCTCCGATTATTCAAAACTTGAACGATCCGTGCCCCCGGGCGTGACGCCGACCATCACCCTCAGGTCATGACGCCGACGGGCTTCAGTTGGTTATCGACATCGCGGACCCCATCCACCTCGCGGGCCACTTCCTCCGCCCGTTCGATCTGCCGGGAGGGGATGCGGCCGCTCAGGATGACCTGGCCTTCGATGGTGTGGACCTGGATATCCTTGCCGTCGATGTCCTCGGCTTCCGCCAGGGCGGACTTCACCTGATCGGTGATGAGGGCGTCGTCCGCAGTCGCGTTCGCTTCGGCACCAGTGGCTCTGACCTGGCGGGAGGCGGGCGTCAAATCCGCGGCGGGACGGTGGCAGGCAGCCAGGCCTGCCACGCAGGCGAAGGCCAGGGCCAAGGTGGTGGAGGGCGAATTCATGGCGCTCCTTCCGGACTCAGAGGCGGGCTTCCCAATCCCGGACCTGGCGGTCGGCCTCGTCGCGGGTGATCCCGTACTGCTCCTGGATGCGTCCCACGAGCTGGTCGCGCTGGCCCTCGATCTTGTCAAGATGGTCGTCGGTGAGGTTGCCCCACTGTTCCTTGACGCGCCCCTTGAACTGCTTCCAGTCGCCTTTGATTCGATCCCAGTTCATTCGCGATCCTCCTTATCTTCGGATGACGCCGGCGATCAGGGAGACCAGGGCGATCACCAGGAATACATAGAACAGCACCTTCGCGATGCCGACGGCTCCGGCCGCGATGCCGCCGAAACCGAACAGCGCCGCGATCAGCGCGATGACGAAAAATACTCCGGCGTAGTACAGCATTTGACACCTCCAATCTTGGACTGACGGACATCGGCCGTCCGCCGTACTGGCACTCAGGCAATCGTCGTACCCAGGGGTTCGGGACCGTTTCGACAGGTTTCCGACCCCCGGCATGCGGTAATCACCCCGAAAAAGCCTCGCCGGACGTGAAAAAAGGGGGAGGGGCTTGTAAGAATTTACCCATGGCAAGTCGAGCCCCCAGGGGGCGGGCTCAGGTATTCCTGGGCATGAAACCTGCCCTGAGCGCTTCATCGCGGCGCCGCCGCCAAACCGGGAAAGGACCCCGCCATGACTCTCACCACCATCCTGCTCATCGTCCTGGTACTTCTCCTCGTCGGTGCCCTGCCCACCTGGGGCTACAGCTCGGGGTGGGGTTACGCCCCCAGCGGCATCCTCGGCACCATCCTCATCATCGCCCTCGTCCTCTGGCTCCTTGGGGTGCTCTAGCGCCGCAGGTGGATCAGACAGGAATGCCCGCCGATGGCTCCCTCCCTGGTCGAAATCGGGCTCGAAGCCAAGGGCTGCCGGGCCTGCCCCCTGTGGATGCACGCCACCCAGACGGTGTTCGGGGAGGGCAATCCCCAGGCGCGGGTGGTCCTGGTCGGCGAGCAGCCCGGCGATGCGGAAGACGTCGCCGGGCGGCCTTTCGTCGGCCCGGCGGGCAAGATCCTCGACCGCGCCCTGGAAGATGCGGAAATCGACCGGGGCGCCCTCTATGTCACCAATGCGGTCAAGCACTTCAAATGGGAGCCCCGGGGCAAGCGGCGCATGCACAAGACCCCCGCACAGCAGGAGATCGCCGCCTGCCACCGCTGGATCGAGCGGGAGCTGGAAATCATCCGGCCCGCCCTGGTGGTCTGCCTGGGGGCCACGGCGGTCCATGCCCTCATCGGCCGGGACCGCACCGTCACTTCCCTGCGGGGCCGCATCATGGAACGCCCGGAGGGGCCGGCCTGGCTGGTGACGGTCCATCCCTCCTACATCCTGCGGGTGCCGCCCCAGGTCCATAGCCAGGTGTACCAGTCCTTCGTGGCCGACCTGCGCCTCGCCCGCCCCTTCGTGGACCTGCCCGCCCCGGGCTGAGCGTGCTGCTTTCCTTGCTGCAACTTTTCCATTGCCGTTGTCCAAGGCAGGGCATACCGATTGCAGAGAGGCGACCACCATGCTGCCCGTATCCCTCCAGCTGCCCGTCCAGATCATGCCGCAACCGACGGAAACGACCTGTGGGCCGACCTGTCTACACGCCGTCTATCGTTACTGGGGCAGCGAAGAGAAATTGGAGAACGTCATCAGCCGCACCCGCGCCCTGGAGCACGGCGGCACCTTCGCTGTCTTCCTGGCCTGCGACGCCCTCGCCAACGGCTTCCAGGCGACCATCTACACCTACAACCTCACCGTCTTCGATCCCACCTGGTTCCGCCAGAAGCGGGACATCGCCGAACGGCTGATGGCCCAGCTGGAGGCCAAGGACGATCCCCGGGTGTTCGCCGTCACCG
>JBLNBI010000481.1:0-9341 GCA_050259815.1 Actinomycetota bacterium
CCTGGTGCTGGATATTCTCTTCACCTTCAACATCGTGCTGGCGGTGGTGGTCATACTGGTCAGCGTCTCCAGCCGGCGCCCCCTGGATTTCTCGGTCTTCCCCACAATCATCCTGGCCACCACCCTGATGCGGCTCACCCTCAACGTGGCGTCCACCCGGGTGGTACTGCTCCACGGCCACGAGGGCACGGGAGCCGCCGGCCGGGTGATCGAGGCCTTCGGCAACGTGGTGATCGGGGGCAACTTCGTGGTCGGCCTGGTGGTCTTCGTCATCCTGATGATCATCAACTTCGTCGTGGTCACCAAGGGCGCCGAGCGCATTTCCGAGGTGTCGGCCCGCTTCACCCTGGATGCCCTGCCCGGCAAGCAGATGGCCATCGACGCCGACCTGAACGCCGGCCTCATCAACCAGGAGAAGGCCCAGGCCCGCCGCCGGGAAGTGGGGGCCGAGGCGGATTTCTACGGGGCCATGGACGGGGCTTCCAAGTTCGTCCGGGGCGATGCGGTGGCGGGCATCCTCATCCTCCTCATCAACATGATCGGCGGGGTGGCCATCGGCTCCCTGATGCACGACCTGTCCTTCGCCGACGCCTTCCGCCAGTACGCCCTGCTCACCATCGGCGACGGCCTGGTGGCCCAGATCCCCGCCCTGCTGCTGTCTGCTGCAGCGGCCATCATCGTCACCCGCATCAGCGATTCCGACGATTTCGAGCAGCAGATCGGCCGCCAGCTCCTGGCCTCCCCCAGCGTGCTCTACAGCGCCGCCGCCCTGCTCCTGGTCCTCGCCGCCATCCCCGGCATGCCCTGGCCGACCTTCGTGGCCTTCGCCGCCGTCCTCGGCTACGTCGCCTGGCGCCTGAGCCGGCAGGGAGGGAAACCCATAGCCGACCAGGCCGCCATCGAGGCGGCCCTCCTGGCCGAGCGCCCGCCGGAAATGGACTGGCGCAGCCTGCCCTTCGTCGAGCCCCTGGCAGTGGCAGTGGGCTACAAACTGGTGGGCCTCATCGACCCAGCCCAGGGCGCCCTGCTGACGAAGCGCATCAGCGGCATGCGGCAGACCGTCAGTCAGGACATGGGGGTCCTGCTCCCCCCTATCGTCGCCCGCGACGATCTGGGCCTGAAGCCCGCCCAATACGTAATCCTGCTGAGCGGCACCGTGGTCGCCCAGGCGGAGATTCCCGCCGACCGCCTAATGGCCATCCCCTCGCCCCAAACCTACGGCGAACTGGATGGCATTCCCGCCGTCGAGCCGGCCTACGGCCTGCCCATCACCTGGATCGCCCCGGAACACAAGGCCCACGCCCTCGGCCTGGGCTATCAGGTGGTGGATGGGGCGAGTGTCATCGCCACCCACCTTTCCAAGGTCATCCGGGAGCACCTGCCGGAGCTGCTGACCCACGAGGACGTCCCGGCCCTGATCGAGCGCCTGTCGGCCCTGGCCCCCAAGCTCGCCGGCACCCTCGACAAGGCCCTGACCCATAGCCAGCTCCTCAAGGTGTTCCGGGCCCTCCTGGCCGAGGGCGTGTCCCTGAAGGACATCGTGCCCATCGCCACCACCCTCCTGGAAAACGCCGAAGCCACCAAGGACCCGCTGCTGCTCGCCGCCGAGGTGCGCTGCACCCTGCGTCGGCACATCGTCGCCCGGCTGTGCGGCCCGTCCCCGGAACTGAAGGCCTTCAGCCTGGGGGGCGAGCTGGAGAACCTGCTGCTCAACTCCCTCAACCAGGCACGCCAGGGCGGCAAGGTGGCCCTGGACAATTTCCCGGTGGATCCCCAGCTGCTTTCCCAGCTCCAGCTGAACATGTCGGTGGCCCGGGAGCAGATGCAGCAGCAGGGAACCCCGCCGCTGCTCTTGGTAATGCCCCAGATCCGCCCCCTCCTGGCCCGCTACGCCCGCCTCTTCGCCCCGGGGCTGAACGTGCTTTCCTACAACGAGATCCCGGAACAGCGGGAAGTGAGCATCGTCGGCTCCCTGGGTTAGGGCAGGATCAGGCTGAATCTTCCTCCGCCGCCCCCGCCGCAGTTGGATAGCATGACCCGCCCCTCGCGCCGGCCGATGGAATGCAAGCGCGCCACGCGTTCCGCCAGCTTCACCCCCAGCCCGGCCCCCTGGGGAGCGGGCGGCCTGGTACCGGCATCCCCGGAGGCGGCCAGCAATGCCGGCGGAAAACCGGGGCCATCGTCTTCGATGGCGAAGTGCAACTCCCCGTCCCGGCAGGCCGCTTCCAGGCATACGCGACTGCGGGCATGGCGCCACCCGTTCATGAGGGCATCGATCAATACCAGGCGGACCAGCTGGGTATCGAAGGTCCAGGACCTGACCGGACAGGCGGAAAAATCCCATTCCAGCGCGGTGGATACCCCCGGGGGCGCCAGCCGGCCGGCCTCTTCCCCCAGGTCGGACAGGAATACCTCCAGGTCGGCCTCCTCGCGGCGGATGCCGCATTCGGAATCTTCAAGCCTCAGGATAGCCAGGGCGCTAGCCAGTTGGGACGAGGCGATGTAAAGCTCCGCCGCCTCCCGGGCGGAAACGCTGCCGATGACCGCGGCCAGGCGATTGCGGGCATTGTGGATCAGGGCGAGAACCCTTTCCCCGCTCATTCCCCCACCACCATCGACGCGGGCTCGTCCGGGGGAATCTCTTCCGACAGTTTGCTGGCCAGGCCCTTTTCGCCCGCCAGTTGGGAAAAGAGCCGCTGCAGGGGCCCAAGCCGCGGGTGCTCGGGATTGATCGCCGCCAACTGCCGCAAATGCTCCCGGGCAGCCGCCAGATGCTGGCGCGGCCTGCTCTGGTAAGGCAGCTCCATGAGCTTCGGGGGCGCGTGCTGCTCCAGCCAGGCCAGGAGCGCCTGGGTGTAGTTGGCCTGCACGGTGGCATGGTTGGGCAGCCGCTTGGCGATGACCTCCATCTTGCCGATCACCTCGTCGAGCTTTCCCGCCTTCATCAGCCTGGCGGCCTCGTTGTTGGCGGCGATCAGCTCTTGCAGGCTGTAGTCGATGGCCCGCTCCGTCTCTTCCGCATTCACTACCCGGGACATGACGGTTTTGACGCTTGCCACCACCTGGGGATGCTCCTGCCAGTTTTCCGCCACATGCAGGAAGATTTCCCTTCCCACGGCCTCCTCGCCGCAGTGGTGGCAGGCTTCCGCCAGTTCCAGCTGGGTCCGGGGCTCCATGCGGTCATCGCGGATTTCCAGGGCATCACGGACGGTTTGCCGGGCATCCCCGCTCCGGTTGCAGGCGGCTTGCACCATGGCCTGGGCCGCCATTTTCCGGACCGTCAGGGGCCGGGTTTCCGGAAAGTGCTGCTTCAGGCTGTCGAGGACGGTGAAAGCCTCGTCGTGCCGCCCCAGTTGGCGCAGGGCCGTGGCCAGCCCGAAAAAGTCCTCGGTGCTGCGCATCAGGCCGTAGCGGTCCCGGTCCACCACGACCTGCAGGTATTTGCTGGCCCGTTCGAGATCCCCCTCCTCCAGGGCCAGCAAGCCGAGCTGACGGCTGCGCCGGTTGGAAGGGACGATGACATGGGCCTGCTCGAGGATGTCCAGGGCCATCCGGCGCTGGCCGTCTTCCAGGGCCAGGGCGGCCAGTTCGTCGTAGGCGGCGACGAATTGGGGAAACATCTTGAGGGCGGCCTTTAGCTTATCCAGGGCGAGTTCGGGATGGCCCATGTTGCGCAGGGCCCGGGCCCGCCCGACCTCGGCCCAGGCCGTCGGGCGCCAGGTGGCTATCTTGTCGTAGACGCTTGCCGCCTCCCCCCAGCGGCCCAGCTTGAGCTGGCATTCGGCCTTGATCCGCAGCGCATCGAGGACGAAGCCGCCGGCATCGGAGATGATCCCGTTGCAGGCCACGGAGGCCGCTTCCCAATCGGGTTCGGGCTGATCGAGGGCGGCATAGGCCTTCTTCAGGGCTTCCCGCTTGTCGACGGCATGCTTGACCCGGGCGGCCAGCCCCACACGGGTAAAGGGCTTCACCAGGTAGCCGTCGGGAACCAGCTCGACGGCGCTGGCGACGGCCGGATAGGAAGAGTCGCCGGTGACCATGATGAATCCCGTGCAGCGGGGGATGTGCCTCTCGAAGCGCAGGAATTCGAGAAGCTGCTGGCCGTTGGTGTTATCCCCCAGGTGATAGTCACAGAGAATGAGGTCGTAGGGAGCCGACTGGGCTGCGCTGATCCGCTCAATGGAGTGGGCGGCGGAGCTGGTGTGGTCCACATGGAAATTGTCGATTTCCATGAGGAGCTGCTCCAGGGCGAAGCCGACCCCCTCCTGGTCCTCGACGATAAGCACATTGCGCTTCATTGCTTTCGGCTCCGCTGTCCCGATACGAACGAGGCATTCTAGCAATCGCGGGCCTGCTTGGCTCGGATGCCCGGGCAGTCCCGTCCGGTCATCGATTGGCCAGCCCCTATCCCCGCCACAAAAAAAGCCAACCGCAGGGCGGTTGGCCAATCGGGGTTTCCCCGCCGCCCCGAAGGGCGACCACTAGGATCAGTTACTGCATCAGGGACAGGACCATCTGGGACATGCTGTTGCTCTGCTTCAGCATGGAGGTGCCGGCTTGCATCAGCATCTGCTTGGCGGTCATGTTGGAGGTTTCGGTGGCGTAATCCACGTCCATGATCCGGCCCTTGGCCTGGGTGGTGTTGTTGCTCATGTTCGCCAGGTTGTTGAAGACGTGGTCCAGGCGGTTGGAGGCGGCGCCCAGGCCGGCGCGCAGCTTGCCGACGGTGGCGATGGCGGTGTTGATCTTGTCGATCATGCCGTTGGCGCTGCCGGCGGCGGTCAGTTCGGTGCCGACACCGGCGGCGGTGTAGTTGGAGCTGACAGCGCCGAGATCGGTGCCATCGAGCTGGGTCATGTCGGCGCTCAGGTTGACCGTCATGGTTTCGGTGGAGGCAGCACCGATCTGGAACTGCATGGCGGCGGTGAGCTTGCCGCCCTTCAGCAGGGTCGAACCACCGAAGCTGGTGTTGGTCATGATGTTCTTCAGCTCGGTGCCGAGGGCGTCGTATTCAGACTGCATGGCGGTCTGGTCGGCGGCAGAGGAAGAAGCGTCGGCGGCCTGGGTGGCCAGATCCTTCATACGCAGGAGGATGTTGCTGACTTCACCGAAGGCGCCTTCGGCGGTCTGCATCATGGAGATGCCGTTCTGGGTGTTGCGGCTGGCAACGGCCATGCCGCGGGTCTGGGCGTCGAGGCGGGTGGCGATCTGCAGGCCGGCGGCGTCGTCCATGGCGGAGTTGATGCGGTAGCCGGTGCCCAGGCGGGTCTGGGAGGTGGCGAGGGCGGATTGGGTGCTGCTGAGGGAGGTCTGGGTGGAGAGGGAGGCGGCGTTGGTGTGAAGGCTAAGCATGATATCGGCTCCTTGCTGTTGAGATCGGAAGTTTCCGGGGCAACAATTCGCTGCCCTCAGACACACAAGGCGACTGGGTTTTCCGCCGACTTAAATTTCCGTTGACCGATTTTTCTCGCACCAAAAGAAAAGGCCCGCCAAAGCGGGCCTGTCGTCTGCCGAAAAACGCCTCAGGAACCGGCATCCATCTGGGATTGCAGGTAATTCTGAATGCCCACGTCGCCCACCAGACCGATCTGGGTCTCCAGGTAGTCGATGTGTTCCTCGGTATCTTCGAGGATGTCTTCCAGCAATTCCCGGGAGACGTAATCCTTGACGCTCTCGCAATAGGCGATGGCTTCGATGAGGTCGGTGCGGGCCGCGTGCTCGAGCTTGAGGTCGCACTCCAGGCATTCGGGCACGTTCTCGCCGATGAGGAGCTTGTCGAGGTTCTGGAGATTGGGGAGTCCTTCGAGGAACAGGATGCGCTCGATCAGGTGATCGGCGTGCTTCATCTCCTCGATGGATTCGTCGTATTCGTGCTTGCCCAGCCGGGAAAGGCCCCAGTTCTTGTACATCCGGGCATGCAGGAAATACTGGTTGATGGCGGTCAGCTCGTGGGTCAGTTGCCGGTTAAGGAATTGCAGTACTTTGGGATCACCTTTCATGCAGCCTCCGGTATCAGGTCAAACACGCTGTCTTGCTGGACCTGGCCCTGGGCAGCTTGATGCTCCCGCAGGCAAGCCAGCGCACATTTTGCGCAGCGGCCGCATTCGCCGGCCACGCCAAGGCGGTGATTGAGATCGCGCATGGTGTCGGCGCCCTCGTTGACCGCCTGCTTCACCTGCCGTTCCGTCACAGCCTTGCATACGCAAATGTACATGATTTGACCTCGACTCCGGAAAATCGATCGCCTATGTAAGACAATCGTAACTGATAACGGTTCTCATTTCACCACAGCAAATTCAGGGTGTCAAACGTCGCCGCTATAATGCCGGCCATGCGTTCCAGACCCCGTAGCAACTCCCATTCCGTAGATATCAGCGAAAAGGCCGGCGTGCGCTTCCTGCACCTCGGTACCGACTACATTCAGGGCGCCATGCGCATCGCCCGCCCCTGGGCCCTGGAACTGTCCTACACCCGGGAAATGATGGCGTCGCTGCTCCTGCGCGCTGGCGGCAACTGGCCCCGCCGGGCCCTGCTGGTGGGGCTGGGCGCCGGCTCCCTGGCCAAGTTCATCTACCGGAACCTGCCGGATTGCCGGATCACCGTGGTGGAGATCAACCCCCAGATCGAATTCGTCGCCCGCCAGTACTTCAACCTGCCGGACGATCCCCGCCGGCTGAGGGTGGTCATCGGCGACGGGGCGGAGTACATGCTCCAGGGCGGCGACAGCTACGACCTCATCCTCTGCGACGGCTTCGATCCGGAAGGCAATGCGGGCGTCCTCGACACCCCGCCCTTCTACCAGGCCTGCCGGGCCCGGCTGAGCGAAACGGGCATCCTGGCGGTCAATATCCTGGGCCGCAACCGGGGCGCCAAGGCGAGCACCGAGCGCATCACGGAAGCCTTCAGCGGCCGGGCGGTCGCCTTCCCGCCCTGCGACAGCGGCAACGTCATCGCCTTCGCGGCGGCCGGCGATCCCGTCGACCTGTCCATGGACGAAATGCGGGAGCGGGCCCTCGCCCTCAGGGAAACCTCCGGCCTCGACCTGTTGTCCACCATCGCCCGGCTGGAGCAGGACGAATCCCGGCCCGCCGGCAGGCTGGCGATCTAGGCGCGCTGCACGGAACGCATCCTTGAATAATAGGTCGCACCAGCTACAAAGATATTATTCAGGCGCTGGCGGGACTCCTTGCCGGACCTGAATGAAGTCCTCTTGGCGCGGCCTTGGGGGTAAGTCCGTCGAACCATTCCGCACTTAAGGAGGAAGCGATGTTGGCAATGCAAGACCTGCTCGACTACTGCGATCTCAACCAAGGTGAAATCGAGGCGATCGCGGAACACGAGCACATTCCACTCGTCATTGCTGCCGAGATGGGTGAATCGCTGCTGAGTTCTCCCGAAGGGGTTTGCAAGCTCCACACCATGATCGCGGAGAACATGGAACATGCCGTGAAACTCGGCCGGTTCCAGCGGGTCAAGGAGCTGGAAAGCACCTTCCAGCACCTGCAGCGGACCCACCCGTTGCCGGCATCGATGATGGGTGCCTGAACCTCTTTCCGGAGGCATAGCCAGCCCATCCGCTGGCAAGGCCCGGCTCCAGGCCGGGCCTTTCAATTGAGCCCCCAGAGGGTCTCCCCTGTAAGTTTCTCCCCCATTCCCCTGCACCCGTCATGGGATTGGACGCTGTCATACCTTGAGCTTACACACTCCGCCGCCTTATCCGGGCTGGCGCAGGATGCTTCAATTTAGACCGGCCGAACTGCATCCTCACCCCGGAGTCTCTTCCATGCTGTCCCACCTAAAAATGCTTTCCCGAAGCCATGCCGGACACCTGCTGATCGGCGGTCTGCTGGTTCCCGCCGCAGTCCTGCCCCTGCTCGTGGCCGGTCTCGGGAACGACATCCGGCTAGCGGCCCTGGTGGTCGGAGCCACGCTGCTCCTGGCCTTCATCGTCCTGGCCGCCGCCAGCAACCGTTTCACCACCGCCCTGCAGCGCCTCCGGACGGCCTGCCGCCGCATTGCCGACGGCGACATCGACGAGCCCCTTCCCGTCGACACCCGGGCACCCGAAGTCGCCGACCTGGCTGCCGACCTGGACCAGATGCGCCATGCCCTCGTCGGCCGGCAGCGGGACCTGGCCTACCGGGAAGCCCGCCAGCGGGCGGTGCTGGAAACCGCCGCCGAGGGCATCGTGACCGTCGATCCCAAGGGCCGCATCGAAAGCTTCAACCGGGCTGCGGAACTGCTTTTCGACTGCCCCGCCGACACCGCCATCGGCATGGCCTTCGATCAATTCCTGGGCACCGGGGAAGCGGCCAAGTTCTACCGCCCGGGCGGCGAGCCAGGCACCTGCTCCTGCGCCGAATTCGTCGGCCGGCGCCGCTCCGGCAAGAAGTGCCATCTCATGCTGTCGGTGAGCGAAGCCACGGTCCTCGACTCCCGCTGCTTCACCATCTTCGTCCAGGACATCGGCGAGCGCCTGGCCTACGAGGCGCAGCTCGCCCACCAGGCCACCCACGACGCCCTCACCGGCCTGCCCAACCGGGCCCTCTACCAGGACCGGCTGACCCAAGTGCTGGCCCACGCCCACCGGGAAAACAACGTGGTCGGCCTGTTCTTCCTGGACCTGGACCGCTTCAAGACCATCAACGACACCCTCGGCCACCACATCGGTGACGAACTCCTTATCGCCGTGGCCAAGCGCCTGAAGGGCTGCCTGCGCTCCGAGGACACCCTGGCCCGCCTGGGGGGTGACGAATTCACCGTCATCCTCCCCCACCTGGATCGCCCCACCAACGCCGTAATCGTGGCCGAGAATATCGTCCGGACCCTGGAAAAGCCTTTCCACATCGCCGGCAAGGAGCTGTTCATCTCCTGCAGCATCGGCATCGCCTTCTTCCCCTTTGACGGCAAGGATGCGGGGGAGCTGTCCAAGAACGCCGACAGCGCCATGTACGCGACCAAGAACCTGGGGGGCCACGGCTTCCAGTTCTACTCCAAGCCCATGAACGCCAAGGCCGCCAGCCGCCTGGAAATGGAATCCGGCCTGCGCCATGCCCTGGAGCGGAAGGAGTTGGTCCTCCATTACCAGCCCCTGGTGGATGTCCGCACACTGCGCATCACCGGCGTGGAAGCCCTGCTCCGTTGGCAGCACCCGGAGCGCGGCCTGGTTCCCCCCAGCGAATTCATTCCGGTGGCCGAGGAGAGCGGCATCATCGCCCCCATCAGCGAGTGGGTGCTGGAAACCGCCTGCCGCCAGTCCCGGGCCTGGCAGGACGAAGGGCTGCCGGTATCCATGGCGGTAAATCTCTCCGCCGGGCATTTCCATGAGCTGAAGTTCCTGC
>JBLNBI010000482.1:0-4066 GCA_050259815.1 Actinomycetota bacterium
TGGTATTCGAAGCAGAGGAGGCCGGGCGGGGTACCTTCACCATGGCGGAAATAGCCGGCGGCGAAGATGGAGATGCCGGCGGCGGCGCCCCCCAGGAGCATCAGGAAGAAGGCTGCCAGGGAATCGAGGCGCAGGTGGAAGGGAAGCTGGGGGAGGCCGATGGGCAGGATGGCGACCTCGGGGGCTTCCGCCAGGGCTGCCGCGCCCAGGGCTGCCAGGAAGAGGCCCGCCGCGGCTCCCAGGGGGAAGAGCAGGCGGGCGACGACGGCGAAGTTGCGCAGGAAGGGAAGGCCCGACAGTCCGATGAGCAGCCATGCCGCCAGGACAAGGAGTATCCAGTCAATCGCCAACCAGCTCTGCATCGGTCGAAGCCCTCGTTGGAATGCGGCGTTGGCCGGACGTCAGGTTCCGGTCATGTAAGGTCTAATTTAAACAACATTGCTGCCCGCATGTAAATCAGCTTCTCTGTGCGTAATTCATGCCGGCACGACGGCACGGTCGGCGGGAATTTGGTCCGAGTCGGCGAGGGTTTCGTCCTTCAGGCGCGGCAGCAGGGCATCCGCCCGGGCCAGGGCCCCATCCAGGTCGATGCACACGTTGTCGGCGCCCAGGTGCCCGATGAAGCCGGAGCGGTGGAGCAGGGAGCCGGGCTGGGCATTGAGGCCGCACATCAGCAGGGTGCTGCCCCGGCTCTTCAGCTTCAAGAGAAGGCTCTCCAGGCCCTCCAGGCCGGTGGTGTCCAGCTGGACCAGGCGGCTCATGTCCAGGATGACGATTTCCGGATGCCCTTCCTGGGGGGCGAGCAGCTCCTCCAGCTTGTTCACCGCCCCGAAAAACAGGGAACCGTACATCTGCCAGACGCCGACCCGCATGGTGCCGTCCGGATAGAGGTACTTGGGTTCGGCGGCCTTGTCTTCCAGGGTCAGGCGCTCGATGCGGGTGAGTTCGGACATGCGGTAGATGAAGAACAGGCTCGCCAGCACCATGCCCAGCTCGACGGCGATGGTGAGGTCGAACACCACCGTCACGAAGAAGGTGGCGAGCAGGATGGTGCGGTAGTTGTAGGAATAGCGCTTCAGTTCCAGGAACTCGTGCCACTCGCCCATGTTGATGGCCACTACCATGACGATGGCGGACAGGGTGGCCAAGGGGACGTAGGAGGCCAGGGGCGCCGCCACCAGGACGATGGCCAGCAGCACCAGGGCGTGGATCATGCCGGCAATGGGGGTGCGCCCGCCGGTGCGGACGTTGGTGGTGGTCCGGGCGATGGCGCCGGTGGCGGCGAATCCCCCGAACAGCGGCGCGGCGATATTGGAGAGGCCCTGGGCGATCAGCTCCTGGTTGGGATCGTGGCGGTCGTCGATCTGGCCGTCGGCCACCCGGGCGGAAAGCAGGGATTCGATGGCGCCAAGCAGGGCGATGGTCACGGCCGGGGCGATGAGCTTGCCGAAGTTATGCACCGACAGGTCGGGCAGGGCGAAGGCGGGCAGCTCCTGGGGAATGCCGTGGAAGCGGCTGCCGATGGTCTCCACCGGCAGGTCGAAGAAGTAGGAGACGGCGGTGCCGGCGACCAGCACCGCCAGGGGGCCCGGCGCCCTGCGCAGTGCCGCGAAGCGCTGGGCCAGGCGGTTGTACGACATGAGGAAGACGAAGGAGGCCACCGCCAGGCCCAGGGTGGGCAGGTCCACCGTGTGGGCGTGGGCGGCCAGGGTCTTGACCCGGTGGAAGAACTCCGCCGGCAGGTTGTCGATCTTGAGGCCGAAGAAGTCCTTGATCTGGGCCAGGAAGATGACCACGGCAATGCCGTTGGTGAAGCCGATCACCACGGTCACGGGGATGAAGCGGATCAGCTGGCCTAGGCGTGCCAGCCCCATGGCCAGCAGGAATATCCCGGCCAGGATGGTGGCCCCGAGGAGGTTGGAGAATCCGTACATGGCGACGATGCCATAGACGATGGGGATGAAGGCGCCGGTGGGGCCGCCGATCTGCACCCGGGAGCCACCCAGGGCGGAGGTCAGGAAGCCGGCGACGATGGCCGTCCAGATACCGGCGGTAGGGGAGCAGCCGGAGGCGATGGCGAAGGCCATGGCCAGGGGCAGGGCGAGGACGCCGACGGTGATGCCGGAGGCGAGGTCCTTGCCGAACTGGGTGCGGTTGTAGCCGGAAAGGCAGTCGAACAGCTTGGGGCGAAAGGCGAACTTCATGGCGTCCTGAGAGTGGAATCCCCGTTGGATTCAGGTTCTCATTCTATGGCGCGCTAATGTGATGTCAATGTTAATCATATGTTAATATCAGCGGCACCGGCGACAAGACCGGCTCGTATCGGAGAACAGCAATAATGGAAAACAGGACAGCCCGACTGACCATCCTCATCGACCCCCAAAAGAAGAAAATTTTCGAGGAAATCTGCGCCGCCAACGACCTGACTCCTTCGCAGGTGGTGAGGAAGCTGGTGCGCCAGTACATCATCGACAATGCCGGCAACCGGGAGCTGCCGGACTGGCTCAAGCCCAATTCGGGCAAGGGCGAGGAGTAGTCCGGGCGGTCGCTGTGGGACAATCCGGCGGCCCCATTTCCCGAACCACCCGATGCATACCCTGGAAGACTTGCACTCCGGAAAGCTCGCCGGTCTCCGGCGGCTGGACCTGGCCTGCGGCCTGACCGAATTCCCCCGGGAGATCTTCTCCCTGGCGGATACCCTGGAAATTCTCAATCTCTCCGGCAACCGGCTGTCGTCCCTGCCCGATGATCTGCCGCGGCTGCATCGCCTGCGGATCGTCTTCTGCTCCGACAACGACTTCACCGAGCTGCCGGAGGTCCTGGGGGACTGTCCAAATCTGGCCATGATCGGCTTCAAGGCCAACCGTATCAGCCGGGTGCCGGCCAAAGCCCTGCCCCCGGGCCTGCGCTGGCTCATCCTCACGGACAACCAGGTGGAGGAACTGCCCGCCGGGATCGGGGACTGCCGCCGGCTCCAGAAACTGATGCTGGCCGGCAACCGGTTGCGCTCCCTGCCGTCCCGGCTGGCGGAGTGCAGGAACCTGGAACTGCTGCGTATCTCGGCCAACCGGCTGGAAAGCCTGCCCGATTGGCTCCTTTCCCTGCCCCGGTTGTCCTGGCTGGCCTACGGGGGAAATCCTTTCGGTGCCGAAAGGGAGTCGGCGGCGCTGGAGGGCATGCAGGTCAAGCCGGTTTCCTGGCAGAACCTCGAAATCCGCCGCCGGTTGGGCGAGGGAGCTTCCGGCGTTATCCATGAGGCGGCCCATGGGACCGGCCCCGTCGCCCTCAAGGTCTTCAAGGGGGCCGTGACCAGCGACGGACTGCCCGGCAGCGAAATGGCCGCCTGGATAAATGCCGGAGAACATCCCAACCTGATTCCGGTGACGGGGCGGCTCCTCGATCATCCGGACGGCGCCGACGGGCTGCTCATGCCCCTGGTCGAGCCGGAATTCCGCGTCCTGGCGGGGCCGCCCAGCCTCGAATCCTGCACCCGGGACGTCTATGGGCCGGAGAAGCGCTTCGGCCTCGGTGCGGCGCTACGCATTGCCCAAGGGGTCGCCTCGGCGGTTCGGCATCTGCATGGCCGGGGCATCGTTCATGGCGACCTGTACGCCCACAACATCCTCCATTGCGGAGAAGGGCGGGCCCTGCTGGGGGATTTCGGGGCGGCATCGTTCCTGATGCCGGGGGATTCAGTCGCCGCCGTTCAGCGCCTGGAGGCGCGGGCTTTCGGCTGTCTGCTGGAGGAGCTTGTCGAGCGCTGCGCCGCTCCGGAATCATCCGGGAAGGTTATCGATGCCTTGGTCGGTCTGCGGGATGCGTGCCTCTGTGAGGATGTAGATGCCAGGCCTCTCTTCGAGGATATCGAGGATACCCTGCGACTTCTGGTTGCCTAAAAAAAACAAGGCCGGGCGAACCCGGCCTTGAAAGTCATGCCGCGGAGGAATTACTTGCCGCCGATGACGCCGGCTTCGTTGGCGGCGGTGTTGTTCTTGCCCACGGCCACGGCGGTGGCGTTCTTCTGGCTGGCCTTGATGTTGGTGTTGCCCTGGATCTGGGTGCCGCC
>JBLNBI010000483.1:0-8405 GCA_050259815.1 Actinomycetota bacterium
CGCCATGCCCGGACTGGTGGGACAGATAGACCTGCTCTGCCAGGACCCGGCATTCAGCCCCGCCTTCCGCTGCGGCCGGATTCCCGTCCGGACCCAACGCCACGCCCTGACCATGAATGTCCGGACCGAAGGCAGCTTCGACGCCTACTGGTCCGAGCGTTCCAAGAATCTCCGAGCCACCATACGCACCCGGGCAAACCGCGTCACCAAGGCCGGGCTTCAGCCCCGCCTGGTATGCCTGACCGGAACGGAACAGATGCGTGATGCCGTGGGGCGCTTCGCCGCCCTGGAGACCTCGGGATGGAAGGGCCGGGCCGGCACCGCCCTGGGCAGCGACAGCATCCAGGGACCGTTCTACGCCGACATCATGGAACGCTTCGCCGAGACCGGACAGGCCTTCGTCTATGAATACTGGCTGGACGACCGCCTGGCCGCCTCCCAGCTTGCCATCGCCGCCGGCTCCATGCTGGTGCTCCTCAAGACCACCTACAACGAGGAATTCGCCTATTACTCCCCGGGGCGCCTGCTGCTCCGGGAGGTGATCCGGGATGGCTTCGAGCGCTTCCCCGGCGGCGCCGTCGAGTTCTACACCAATGCCGATTCCGACCAGTTGGCCTGGGCCACCGGTCAGCGCTGGATCGAGCATGTGACCCTGTACCGGAACCCGGCGGTGGAACAGCTTATGACCGGCGTCCAATCCCTGCGCCGCCGGCTCCAGGCCGCCCTGCGCAGGCCGTCTCCGCAGGCAGAGCAATCCGCCTAGGGGGAGGCGGCCCGCTTCCTTCGGCTATATTCCCGCCCCCCACCGTTACGGTGCGTGCTTCCCTAGTGCATTTTCCGGGTCGCAGCCGATTCACGAAGGCGTAACAAAACATGGCCAGAATGCGGCCTTGTTTGAACGACACCCATCCAATATACGCCTTTCGGATCAATCCCTTGCGGCAGCGGCCATGGAACAGAAACCCAACAGCACCCTCGAAAAATATGTCGGGCGAATCGTCAGCCTGAACAAGCTCGCTTTTGACAAACTGATCCAGAAGGCGAAGCGCGGCGCCGATGCCGACAACTGTTTCCTGGTGGCGGAAGTCAATCGGGAAATGCGCAAGCTGATCTGCTACGGGGCCAATACCCGCATCGCCGTCGGCGCCTCCGAGGTCTTCCTGATCTAGCGCCGCCGGTACTCTTCGCTCTCTCCAGGATCGTCATGGAGTTCAGCCCGGCACCGCCGGGCTTTTTTTGGCTCATCGCAATTTGCCGGGGAATTACAGCATTTCCCTACCGGCATCTACGGGGAATCAGCCATTACCTGACCGGAACAGCTTTGCCAACATCATAGCCATCCACAAAACGACCTGCAGCGGAGTCATATCTTGGAAAAGGCAAAACAGGGTTTCAGCCAACAGTACCTGAAGCAGGTGCACGAAGAGTGGCTCTACGTCCAGTCGGTGGAAGCCCGGCTGACGTCGGCCTCCCCGTCCGCCGAACGGGCCGAGCCCCGATATGCCTTTCACTTCGAGGTTCCTCCGGAGGGGCCGAAGGCTCCCTGGCTATAGCGCTTCATCAACGCCGGGGCTGCCGATGGCGGTGCCGGACTATCTCAACCCTCAGGAGATCGCCCCATGACCAAGTCCTTGATCGCCCTTGCCCTAGCAGCCGCCTTCGGCTTCGCCCATGCCGCCGAAACCACCACCACGACGACCACCACCACCGATAACGCGACGGCCCCCAAGGCAACCAAGCATGTCCGCCGGCACCATGCCCGCCACGCCGCGCCGAAGCATCACAAACGGGTAGTCCGCAAGGAAACCACCACGACCACGGTCGATACCGCTCCCGCCACCGGCACGCCCCCGACCCGTTGAGCAGGCTGCTCCCCGCCGTCTCCACTCGGCGGGGAGCACGCCTCCACGCCATCCACGCCGGCCCCACCATTTCCATACGTCGTTTTCCCTCGTCCAAATAGCAAATCCTGTCCGCTTGCTGGGGAATTCCGGTTATGCCCCCCTGTTGCGGCCTCCTCTATCTTGCCGACACACAAATCTGGCCTTAGCAGCCGATCCACTCGACAAGAAAAGGAGGAGATGAATATGGATAGACGCCGTTTCCTGAAGACCACCGCAGTTGCCACCGTGGGGCTGGGAGCCAGCTCCCTGTTTCCCATGAAGGTGGCTTGGGCCTATAGCCAGAGCCCGAGCATCCAGAAATTCGCCACAACCCTGCGCCGCCCGGGCACCGGGCCCAATACCATTCCCGTTGCCCAGTCCGATGGCCTGGGTTTCGGCGGTGCGACGCACTACACCATCGACATCCGGCAATTCGAAGACAACGTGCTTCCACCACCCCACGGCACCACCCGGCTGCGGGGATACGCCCAGGGAAATGCGGGCGGTACCCACCTGGGCAGCATCATCGTCGCCCGGCGGGGGCAGCCGGTGCAGATCACCTTCCGCAATACCCTGCCCGACCAGCACATCCTGCCGGTGGATACCAGTCTCATGGGGGCCGATGGCCCGACCAACCGGGTAGCAGTACACCTCCACGGCGGCAAAGTCCCCTGGGTGAGCGACGGCACGCCCCACGCCTGGTGGACGCCGGATGGGCAGCG
Source organism: Actinomycetota bacterium (assembly GCA_050259815.1). GTDB lineage: Bacteria > Pseudomonadota > Gammaproteobacteria > Burkholderiales > Rhodocyclaceae > JAGTRP01. The sequence goes on from JBLNBI010000483.1 coordinate 2,606, forward strand.
GGGCGACGGCTTCGTGGATGTGCTCTCTTTGCTCAATCCCAGCCAATCGTCGAGTAGCAATGCGGCGGAATATTTCTATCCCAACGACCAGGGCGCCCGGGTAATGTGGTTCCACGACCACGCCCTGGGCATCACCCGGCTCAATGCCTACGCCGGCCTCGCCTCCCTCTACGTCCTGACCGACGACTACGAGCAGACGCTGGTCACCGAAAACAAGCTGCCCGGCCCCCTGGATTCCCGGACCCATTACCTGGTGTTCCAGGACAAGATCTTCGTCTCCCCGACCATCGACACGGACGACCCGACCTGGCGCAATGCGGTGCCCGACAGCAAGCCGGGGGACCTGTGGTATCCCCACGTGTACGATCCCGCCCGCTGGGAGGTCGCCACGGGCACTGCCCCCATGCCCGATCCCTCCTGCGTTCCCGAGGTGTTCGGCGACACCATCCTGGTCAATGGCACCGCCTACCCCACCGTCACCCTGGAGGCCCGGGTCCATCGCCTGCGGCTCCTCAACGCCTGCAATGCCCGCTTCCTGAATCCCCGGCTGCTCTACGCCCAGGCCAAGGCGCCGACGGAACCGGATCTCAACGCCCCCGGCCCCGGCTTCATCCAGATCGGAACCGAAGGGGGCTTCCTGCCGGCCCCGGTGGCGGTCAATGGCCGCAACGGCATTCCCCTGCTCCTGGCCCCGGCCGAGCGGGCGGACCTCATTGTCGACCTCACCCAGGTGGCGCCGGGCTCCACCCTGATCCTCTACAACGATGCGCCCACGCCCTATCCCATGGGGGATTCCCGCTACGACTACTACCCCGGCAATCCGAAGACGCCGTCGTCGGTGGCAGGATTCGGCCCCGATACCCGGACTCTGCTGCAGATCAAGGTGGTGGCTCCCGTCGGCGCCGCTGACCCGACCCTGAACCTCCCGGCTGCCTTCACCCCGACGGACCCCTTTGCCATAGCCCAGACACCGGGCGTGCCCACGCCGGTGCCTTCCGGCGTCAATGTCCGGCGCCTGACCCTGAACGAGGATTTCGACGAACACGGCCGCCTCATCCAGTACCTGGGCACCGACCAACCGGTCAATACGGGAGGCAAATCCTCCGCCTTCGGGCGGCCCTACGATTCCCCCCCCACCGAGATCATCGACAAGGGCACTGCCGAGGTCTGGGAAATCGCCAATCTGACCGCCGACACCCATCCCATTCACTTCCACCTGGTGAATGTGCAGGTATTGAGCCGCCAGCGCTTCTCGGACAAGACCTATGGCCGGGGCAAGAACATTCCCGTCACCGGCGTCCCCCTCAAATTCCTGGGCAAGCCGATGGCACCGGCTGCCAACGAACTGGGCTGGAAGGAAACCGTCCGGGTCAATCCGGGCGAAGTATTGCGGGTATGGATCAAGTTCGACCTGCCGGTCGTCCCCTTCACGGTCCCCCTATCGACCCGGACGGGCGTGACGGGCCATGAATACGTCTGGCACTGCCATATCCTCGAACACGAGGAGCACGACATGATGCGGCCCATGGTGGTGATCTGATAGGCCACCGGACCCCGACGCCCCGGGGTCCTACCGCCGCGCCATGGCCTTCCCGGCCAGGCGCCGAACCGCCTCCAAGGCCTTGGCCACATTGGATGTGGGGGAATCGCTCCCGGCCACCGTTGCTGCGATCCGGCCATCGGGAGCCACCACAAAAATGTATTGCTCCACCAGCCCGTGCTGGACCGGTATGCCCTGGGTATCCGTCGTCCCCGGGGGCGGTTCGACCACGGCCAGATCATAGGATTTGGCGATGCTGCCGTCGGCGTCGGAAGCAACCGCCACCTTCCCGCCGCAATAATTCGGGTCGGCGGAGTAGCCCTTGAGGCGGTCGATGCTGTCCAGGGAAACCCCCACCACCGTCGCTCCGGCCGCCACGAACTGCTCGTAGTTGGCCGCGAACTGGTGGGCCTGGATGTCACAGGCCTCGGTGAAGGCGGCGGGATAAAAGTAGATGACCACCGGCCCCTTCTTCAGCGCTTCCTTCAGGGAATAGCTGGAAGCCTTGCCGGCCAGGGCTGACGGCGCGGTGAAATCCGGCGCCCGGTCGCCCTCCCTCAAGGCGGCGACGGCGGGAAAGGCGATCGCCAATGACAAGAGGCAGCCGGCCAACAGACGAGTCATTTCCATTCCCCGATCAGGCTATAGGGCTAAAGACCCCGTTTGGGCCGGATGGTTGCTGCCCTGTGATATAAGGAGCCACGCCCATCCGCCGCTTTCCGTTCCGATGACCCAGATCCTTCTCCGGATCAAGCTTTTCGCAACCGACTTGCTTCACCGCCTCCGGCGCCCGACGCGCCGGGAAGTCCTCATCGCCCTGGCCGTGGTGCCGGCGGCCATGGTCGCCTACGTACTGATCCTGATTCCTTTCACACCGGGCATCCGGGACATCCGCAAGGCCAAGCAGGAGCGGCCGGCCCTGGTGCTCTCCGCCGACGGCAAGGAATTGGCGGTATTCAAGCGATCCAACCGGGAGTGGGTGGGGCTGGATGAAATCTCCCCCTACGTGATCGACGCCTTGATCGCCACGGAAGACCACCGCTTCTACCTGCACCACGGCATCGACTGGCGCCGCACAGCAGGAGCCGCCCTCAATACCTTTGCCGGCGACCGCCAGGGCGGTTCCACCCTCACCCAGCAGCTGGCGCGAAACCTCTACCCCGAGGAGATCGGCCGGGCCCCCACCCTCACCCGCAAACTCAAGGAAGCCATCACCGCATTCAAGATCGAGGCGCTTTACACCAAGAGCGAAATCCTGGAGACCTATCTCAACACAGTGCCCTTCCTCTACAACGCCTACGGCATCGAGATGGCGGCGCGCACCTACTTCGACAAATCCGCCGACACCCTGGACCTGGCGGAAAGCGCCACCCTGGTCGGCATGTTGAAGGGCAACAGCTATTACAACCCGGTCATCAACCCGGACCGGGCCCTGCAGCGCCGCAACACGGTGCTGGCCCAGATGGTGAAGCGGGACAAGCTCAGCCCGGCCAAATTCGAGACACTGAAAAAACGCCCCCTGCGCCTGGATTTCGAGCGCCAGCCCGAGCCCCTGGGCCCCGCTCCCCACTTTGCCCAGCAACTGCGCCGGTGGCTTATCACCTGGGCCGACCGCAACGACTACAACATCTACGCCGATGGCCTGGTGGTGCGCACCACCATCGATTCCCGGCTGCAGGCCATGGCCAACCAGTCGGTCGCCCGCCAGATGAGCCAGCTCCAGGCCATCGCCGACGGGGCGTGGATGGGCAACAAGGAACTCATCCGCCGCTTCCTCCAGGACACGCCGGAATACCGGGATGCCCTCGCCTCCGGCCTTGTCCCGGACAAGGCGATGAAGAAGCTCATGGCCGACCGCGCCGTGATGCGGCGGCTCCTCGACCAGAAGGCGCGCATCGAGGCGGGCTTCCTGGCTATCGACCCGCGCAACGGCCAGATCCGGGCCTGGGTGGGCAGCCGGGACTACGAGAAGGATGCCTTCGACCACGTCCAGCAGGCCCGGCGGCAGCCCGGTTCCACCTTCAAGCCCTTCGTCTACGGCGCTGCCCTCCAGCAGGGCATGAGCCCGGAGGACAGCTTCATGGACCAGGCGGTGGAAATCAAGCTGGCCGGCGGCGAAGTGTGGCGCCCCACCGACAGCCACGAGCCTTCCGGCAGGGCCATGTCCCTGCGGGATGCCCTCGCCTATTCCAAGAACACCGTCACCGCCCAGGTCATGGAAAAGGTGGGGCCGGCCCGGGTCGCCAAGCTGGCCCGGGCCCTGGGGGTGCGCCAGAGCAAGCTGGAACCCGTGCCCTCCCTGGCCCTGGGCACCAGCCCTGTGACCCTGCTGGAAATGGTTTCGGCCTACGGCACCATCGCCGACCGGGGCGGCTATATCCCGCCGGTGTTCGTCACCCGTATCGAGGACCGGGACGGCAAGGTCCTGGCGGAATTTGCACCTGTCGAGCCGGAATCGGCCCTTACGCCGGAAATCGCCTATGACCTGGTGGACCTGATGCGCGGCGTGGTGGACCGGGGCACCGGAGTCGCCATCCGCAACCGCTTCGGCATCCGGGGCGACGTGGCGGGCAAGACCGGCACCACCCAGGACAATGCCGATGGCTGGTTCATCCTCATGCACCCCCAATTGGTGGCCGGCGCCTGGGTGGGGTTCAACGACAGCCGGGTGACCCTGCGGAGCGACTACTGGGGCCAGGGCGCCCACAGCGCCCTGCCCATCGTCGGGGAGTTCTTCCGGCAAGCCATGCGCTCCCGGGTAATCGATTCCCGCGCCCGCTTCGAGCCGGTGGATAAATCCGGCATCCTGGGCCGGATCGGCGGGTGGATCGCCGACCGTTTCCGCAGCCTCTTCGGCTCTACCCCTGCGCCGGAGCCGCACCCTGCCCCCCGATCGGCGCCGAGGCCGACCGAGCGCATCGAGGCCCGCGATACCCCGCCGACGCCGGAGCCCCTGCCGACGGCATCGCTTCCCGAACCGCTCCCTACACAACAGCTACCGGAGTCGAAGGCCATGCCGACCGTCGTCGTGCCCGCCGCGCCCTCGCCCTAGCCTTTGATGGCGCCGCGCAGGAATTCGAAAATCCGCATCTGCAAGGTGAAACAGGACGACTGAACCTCTACTTCAGGGGCAGGAAGATATCGGTAACCGCCTCGTGCTCCGGAACGTCTGGGAAGAAGCGCACCCGCTGGACGAAGACGGGGAAGTCCCGCAACTCTTCCCCGCTCTGGGGCAGCCACTCGGCGTAGAGGAAGCTGACGGCCGGCCGCAGGTCGTCGCTGCTTCCCATGAGGCGCAGCACGGCACAGCGCCCGCCGGGAATTGAACACGGCGCCACCCCAATCTCGTTGGGCTCCACGGCAGCGTCCGTCCCGGCGCAGAGGTCCAGCCGGTACTCCTCGGGGGCAACGGCTTCCGGATCGCAATGGAGAATGTTGAAGGTCGCACTGATCCTAGGTCCCAGCCCCGTCGCCTTCCGCCAGGCGATGAAACGACGGATGGTGTCGCAAATCCCAGCCGGATCGCCCCGGTGGGCGAGTACGGCGACGGGCGTTTCCGGGAAATCGACGATTTTCACGTCATCGGTGCGAAGCTCAGGGCTCATGATAGCGCTCCTTTTGTCGGCCACCGCCCCGTAGACGGTATGCCATGACGGCCAATCGGGGTTGTTCCTGAAATCCGTCGGGCTCTGCCCGACCCGATCCTTGAAGGCACGGGCAAAGGCCTCGGGCGACCCATAGCCGCTCGTCAACGCGATTTCCGTGACAGGACTATCCTGCCGGAAGGCCAGGCGATAGGAAGCGCGCTTCATCCGGGCCCACTGTACATACTGGTGAGCCGTGATTCCGAGCAGGGAGGAAAACTGCCGGTGGAAGTGGTGCTTCGAGAAGGCGGCGATGTCGCTCAGCACCTCGATGCTCAAATCGCCATCCAGATGCTCATCGATGTATTCAAGCACCCGCCGCATGCGGGCTTGGTAGCGATGGACGGCGGACTCTTTCACACGGGGCTCCTGGGGTGACGGATGGGATGTTATCCGGCCCCGGGAGAAATCGCCTGATGAAAGTTGCTGAGTTGGAGGTTATCGACTGAGTCAAACGCTCGGTTAGCATGGACGCCGCCGGGGTCAGAGAACGACCCAGGCTGTGCAAAAACGCTTTGGAACCGGGCCGGACGGCGTTCGGTAGGAAGCAGTTCTCGCTGCTGAGTTGAGAAATCAGCTGAACGGGCGGCAGCCGAAAGGAAGTAAAAGGCCCTAC
>JBLNBI010000484.1:0-12804 GCA_050259815.1 Actinomycetota bacterium
ACCTGGGAGAAGGGCTTGAACAACAGATACTGGTTCTCCGGCGCCACCCCGACGCCGCTGTCCACGATGGCGAATTCGAGGACGGCTTCCTCGCCCTGGCGCTGGATTTCCGCCGCCTCCACCCGCACGAAGCCGTGGTCGGTAAACTTGATGGCATTGCTGACCAGGTTGGACAGCATCTGCCGCACCCGGATGGAATCGGCCCCGTAGCGGACGCCTGCCGGACCATGCCAGATGGAATCGATGGAGAGCCCCTTGGCGTGGGCGGGGGCGGCGAAGAGGGCGGCGATTTCCCCCACCAGTTGGCGGGGGTCGAAGGAAACCGGGGACAGCTCCAGCTTTCCGGCCTCGATCTTGGAGAGGTCCAGGATGTCGTTCAGGAGGGTGAGCAGGGTCTGGCCGGAATTGAGGATGGTGCGGGCGTAATCCTGGCGTTCCTGGTCGGAAAGCTCGGACATGAGGAGGAGCTGGGCCATGCCCAGGATGCCGTTCATGGGCGTGCGGATTTCGTGGCTCATGGTGGCCAGGAAGCGGGACTTGGCCACGTTGGCCGCCTCCGCCTTCTCCTTGGATTCCACCAGCCGCTGCTCGAAGCGGCGCTCCTCGGTCACGTCCATGAAGAGCCACAGATTCCCCAGGACGCCGCCGTCGGTGCCCGCCACCCGGTGCCGGTGCACGGTCACCACCCCGCCGTCCGTCAACACCACCTCCTGGGCTGCGGACTGGGCATCCGGGGGCAAATCGAGGAAGCAGGACGGGTTGGCCAGGGCCGCGGACATGCCGTCGAAGAAGCCGTGGAGCGCCCCGCCCCGGGGATATTGCCCGGGGATCAGGCGCCATTGGGCGTAGAAGGCGTCGTTGGCATAGATCACCCTTCCCTCCCGGTCAGAGAGGAGGATGCCGAACTCCATGGCGGCGAGCAGGGACTCCAGGCGGGCGTGCTCGTGCTCCAGCTTGTCCGCCATGGCCGCCATCTCGTCCCGGGCCAGGGTGAGCTGTCCGACCCGCTCGGCGATGGCTTGGGACATGGCATTGAAGGCCGCGCCCAGGCGGCCGATGTCGTCGTCCCCCTCCGGCACCTTCGGGGCCGCGCCGCCGGAAGCCACGTCGGCGCTGGCCTTGGTGAGGATATAAAGCTGCCGGGTGATGAGGAGTCCCAGGGCGGTGAGGAGGCCGGCGGACAGGATCAGCTCTCCGCCGGCGATGAGGAAGCCCTGGATGAGAAGGCTGTCCTGGGCTTCCATGATGCGGGACAGGTCGAGGCCGAAATGCAGGGTGCCGAATTGCTGGCCGGCCAGCTTGATGGGCCGGGCGATATCGTAGCGGGGCGGACTGTCGCCCTTGCCGATGGTAAAGGAGACATCGGGCACCGGCAGGGGCTTGCCGGCAGGCCAACCGCTGATGGCGGTAACCTGGCCGCTGAGGTCCGTCACCGCGGCGTATTCAATGCCCTTGACGGCCTGGCTCTCTTCCAGAACCGCCTGGACCGTGGCGTAGTCGTACTGGGCCATGGGGGCCACCAGGGCCGCCAGCAGGACGGGAGCGATCTGCTCGGCATGGCTCTTGGCCTGCTCCCCCATCTTGTCCCGGACGAGGCGCAGGCTGTTGGTGATCAGGATGCCCAGCATCACGGCTTCCACCAGCAGGGCCAGAACCAGGAGGCGCCCGCGCAGTGTCCTCGGGAGAGCAAGAACCATGGGCCTACTTCTCCCGTTTGAGGGCTTGCCGCACCTCGTTGGCATAGGGCTCCATGGCAATCAGTTCCCGGGGCTCCAGCTTGCGGTAGCCGTCGAGCCGGTATTTGCCGAAGTACTGCCTGGCTTCGTCGGTTTCGGCGAAAGCCCACAGGGCGGCGGAAATCTTTTCCTTCTGGCTGGCGTTGCGCCGGTTGAGGGCATAGACCCGGCCGGCCATGGGCAGGCTCTCCGCCAGGATGCGCAGCCGGTCCCTGACCACCGGGGCCAGGCTCTGGTAATTGGCCAGGGAGGTGAATCCGACGCTGCCATCCCCCGCCAGCAGCAACTGGGCGACGCTGTCCGAGGCGCTGACAAAGCGGGTATTGACCCCGGATACGCCGTTGCGCAGCAGCCAGTGCCGGCCCCAACTGGTGACCAGGGACGAGGGAGAAAGGCCGATGGCCGTGGTCCCGGCCAGATCCTTGGGCTCCCGGTACCGGCTTGACGTCTCCACCAGGGCCACGGCCTTGAAATCCGCCTTGTAGGTCAGGAGCGGCAGGTAGCCGGAGTCGGACTCCAGCATGCGGGCCTGGTGGCTGGTGGTGATGGCCAGGTCGTACTGCTGCTGGACACCCCGCCGGGCGAATTCGGTGAAGTCGGCCGCCGTGACGATCTCTACCGGGCGTTCCAGGGCCTTTTCCAGGAATAGGCGCAGGGGCTGGTACATCTCGATGATGACCCGGGTGCTGGTGTGGGGCGCCACGCCGATGCGGAACGGGGTCGCCGGGGCCTGGGCCATGCCGTCGGCGGCGTAGCCCAGCAGGGCGAAAAGGGCGGAAAGAATCCAGGTTCTTTTGTTCATTTTTTTGTCGCGGCCGGCGGAATCCCAATGCCCAAGCCATCGTCGGGGTGCATCCCAGTGTAGTCCCAACCGTGACCCATGGCTACCTGACCTCCCGCCCGGAAAGCCGTAGACCCAACGTCAGTTTCCCGACAAAGCCCCGACAAGCCCCCTCCGCGCCAAATTCACGTAGTTGATTCGAAAGGGATTTCCCAGTAGGCATAGGCATTGCTATTGCTCCTCGAACCCAAACGAGGAGCGTCATCGTGGAATTACCCGTCATCGGCAACGCTGCCCCCGCGAAGAAAGGCGGCTGTTCCTCCAGCGGCTGCGGCACTCCCCCGGATGCCCTGGCCCACCTGCCGGACCACATCCGCCAAAAGGTCCAGGACCACCCCTGCTATTCCGAGCAGGCCCACCACTATTTCGCCCGCATGCATGTGGCGGTGGCGCCGGCCTGCAACATCCAGTGCCACTACTGCAACCGCAAGTACGACTGCGCCAACGAATCCCGTCCCGGCGTGGTCTCCGAGGTCCTCACCCCGGACCAGGCGGTGAAGAAGGTACTGGCCGTGGCCGCCGCCATCCCCCAGATGAGCGTGCTGGGCATCGCCGGCCCAGGGGACCCCCTGGCCAACCCGGCCCGCACCTTCGAGACCTTCCGCCAGCTTTCGGAAAAGGCGCCGGACATCAAGCTCTGCGTCTCCACCAACGGGCTCCGGCTACCGGAATTCGTGGACGAGATCGCCAAGCACAACATCGATCACGTCACCATCACCATCAACTGCCTGGACCCGAAGATCGGCGCCCAGATCTACCCGTGGATCTTCTGGCAGAACCGCCGGATCTTCGGCGAGGAGGCCGCCGCCATCCTCATCGAGCAGCAGCAGAAGGGCCTGGAGATGCTGGCCGCCCGGGGCATCCTGGTGAAGGTCAATTCGGTGATAATTCCCGGGGTCAATGACCGGCACCTGGCCGAGGTTTCCAAGGTGGTGAAGGCCAAGGGGGCGTTCCTCCACAACGTCATGCCCCTCATCGCCGAGGCCGAGCACGGCACCTATTACGGTCTCATGGGCCAGCCCAGCCCCACCGCAGCCGAACTCCAGGCCCTCCAGGACGAATGCGCCGGCGACATGGCCATGATGCGCCACTGCCGCCAGTGCCGGGCCGACGCCGTGGGCATGCTGGGCGAGGACCGGGGCGCCGAATTCACCATGGACAAGATCGACGTCATGGAGATCGACTACGAAGCCGCCATGGCCCGCCGCAAGGAAGTCCGGGAAGCCCTGGTGGAGCAGCTGGAAGCCAAGCGCACCGCCCCCGTCGTCACCTCTGCCGCCCAGACCCGCCCCGTGCTCATGGCCGTGGCGGCCAAGAACGGCCTGGTGGGCGAGCACTTCGGCCATGCCCGGGAATTCCTGGTGTACGAAGCCTCCCCCGCCGGCGCCCGGCTCATCGGCCCCCGCAAGGTGGATCTTTACTGCGGCGGCCTGGATACCTGCGGCGAGGGGGACCAGGAGCCCGAATCCATCCTGGAGCGCACCATCGCCGCCCTTTCCGGCTGCGAAGCGGTGCTCTGCTCCAAGATCGGTTTCGAGCCCTGGGGCAAGCTGGAGGCGGCGGGCATCGCCCCCAACGGCGAGCACGCCCTGGAGCCCATCGAGGAGGCGGTCATGGCCGTCTATCGGGAAATGGCGGCGGCCGGCAAGCTGGACAAGCCGGCGCCCTTGAAGAAGGTGGCCTGATCATGGCATTGCAGATCGTCGATTCCTGCGTCAATTGCTGGGCCTGCGTGGACCTCTGCCCCAACGACGCCATCTACCAGGACACGCCCCACTTCCTGGTGGCCGAGGACAAATGCACCGAGTGCCTGGGGGACCACGCCGTGCCCCAGTGCGCCGCCATCTGCCCCATCGAGGGCGCCATCGTCAATCAACTGGGGGAACCCCTCAACCCGCCCGGGTCCCTGACCGGCATCCCCGTCACCAAACTCGTCCAACTCGGACTCATCAAGGAGGCCGCTTAAAGTGGCAACCGTCACCTTTTACGAAAAGCCCGGCTGCAAGGGCAACGCCCGCCAGAAAGCCTGGCTCGCTGCCGCCGGCCACACTGTCCAGGCGAAAAACCTCAAGACCGAAGCGTGGACGCCGGAACGGCTCTTCGCCTTCCTTTTCCAGTTGCCGGTAGCCGAGTGGTTCAACCCCAGCGCCCCGGCGGTCAAGGCCGGTGAGGTGAAACCGGATGCCCTGACGCCGGACGAGGCCCTGGGGCTGCTGGTGGCAAATCCGCTTCTGGTGCGCCGGCCGCTCCTGGAGGTGGATGGGGAGCGCCGGGTGGGGTTTGATGCGGCAGCCATCGATGCCTGGATCGGGCTGAACGGGGTCGAGTTGCCGGAGGGCAACCTGGAAGCCTGCGTCCACGGCCCGGAAGGCCACGGCAAGTGCGGCGGCGATGCCGACGGCGAAGGTGCGGCGGAAGGCGATCATGGACATTGCGGCGGCCACTGACCGCGCCGTCGAAATTACCCCGGGCGTCCACTGGATCGGCGCCCTGGACCCCCATTTGCGCAGCTTCGACATCATCCTGAAGAGCGCCAACGGCACTACCTACAACGCCTACCTGGTCCGGGGCGAGACCGGCGTAGCGGTGATCGACACGGTGAAGGAATCCTTCTCCGCCGATTTCTTCCGCCGCCTGGAATCGGTGGCCGACTACGGCGAAATCACCGCAATTGTCTTGAACCACCTGGAGCCGGACCACAGCGGCGCCCTGCCGGAACTCCTGAAGCGGGCGCCCCAGGCCAAGGTCTATCTTTCCAGCCGGGCCCAAATGATGCTGAAGGCTTTGCTCAAGCCCAGCTTCGCCAAGCCCCCGGCCTATATCCCGGTCACCACCGGCGACACCGTGGACCTGGGCGGCCGGACCCTCCAATTCCTCCACACCCCCTACCTGCACTGGCCCGACACCCAATGCACCTTCCTGGAGGAGGACGGCGTCCTTTTCTCCGGCGACATCTTCGGCTGCCATTTCTGCGACCCGCGGCTCTTCAACGACCGGGTCGGGGATTTCCGCTTCAGTTTCGAGTACTACTACGCCCACCTCATGCGCCCCTTCCGGGAGCATGTGCTGGACGCCCTGGCCCTCATCGAGCCCCTGGACATCCGCCTCATCGCCCCCACCCACGGGCCGCTGCTACGCAACGCCCCCCGGGACTACCTGCGGCGCTACCGGGAGCTGGCCTCGCCCCGGCTCACCAACGAAGCCCGGGAGGAGAAGACCCTGCTGGTCTTCCACATCTCCGCCTACGGCAACACCCGGGCCATGGCCGAAGCCATTGCCGCCGGCGCCGAGGGCGTGCCCGGCGTGAGGGTCTCCCTCTACGACCTGGAAGGGGGCGAGCCCGGCGTGTTCACCGACCTGGTGGAGGAAGCCGACGGCCTCGCCTTCGGCAGCCCCACCATCAACGGCGACGCGGTGAAACCGGTGTGGGACCTGCTCTCGTCCCTGACCACCGTCAATATCAAGGGCAAGCTCGGGGCCTCCTTCGGTTCCTACGGCTGGAGCGGCGAGGCGGTGCGTCTCATCGAGGACCGCCTGCGGGGTTTGAAGCTGCGCATCCCCGTCGAGGGCCTGCGCCTGAAGCTCGTCCCCGATGCCGGTGAACTGGAGCAATGCCACAACTTCGGCGAGACCCTCGCCCGCCACCTCACCGGCACCCATCAACCCCGCGAGGTGGATTTCGCCACCCTCGCCTGACCCAGGAGAATCCCATGCCCAAAGCCAAAGTCACCTTCGAAGATATCGGCGTCTCGGTCACCGTCCCCGCCGGCACCCGGCTCATCGAGGTGTCCGAAAAGGTCGGCGCCGGCATCACCTACGGCTGCCGTGAAGGCGAATGCTGCACCTGCCTGACCCAGGTGGTTTCCGGGGGCGAGAACCTCGCCACCCCTTCCGTCCTAGAAGACCAGGTGCTCAAGGACAACCTGGCCCCCCGCGGCCACCGGCTGGCCTGCCAGGCCCAGATCCTGTCCGGCGACATCGTCGTCCGCCCGGCCTGATGTCATGAACGCCATGGATCGCCCCGCCCACCGCGCCCTCCTGGTCGCCGCCCTGCTGGCGCGTCCGGCGGCGGCCCCGTGGCGGGACGATCCCAACCGGCCCCTGTTCGCCCAGCTCATCGCCGGCCGGCAGTTGGGGGAAGGCTGCCTGCCCCGGGACCTGGGCCTGGGCGCCGGCCCCTTCGCCGCCCTCTGCAGCCTGTATTTCCCCGGCCCCTCCCCCTGGCTCACCGGCGAGCCCGTCGAGCGCATGCCGGAGTGGGAGGACATCCAGCGCCTGCTCCTGGCCCACCGGGCGCGGCAGTCCGGCGGCGAGCTGTGGATGGCCAATATCGTCGCCACCGCCTGCGCCGGCCGGGACCATCTCTGGCAAGACCTAGGCTTGGCCGGCCGGGACCAGTTGAGCCGGCTGATGGTCGCCAACTTCCCCCACCTCGCCCGCCAGAACACCGGCGACATGAAGTGGAAGAAGTTCATCTACAAGCAGTTCTGCGCCAGCGAAGGCATCTACGTCTGCCCGGCCCCCTCCTGCGGCGCCTGCGCCGACCACGCCAAATGTTTTGGACCCGAGAGCTGATCGCCTCCCGGGCCCCCACCCGGCGCCGGGTGGTGCGGCCCTTCGCCCGCTCCCATGAGGAAGACCGGGTCCTGGCCGCCTACCTGGGCCTGGCCATCGGCGACGCCCTGGGGGCGACGGTGGAATTCCTCACCCCCAACGAGATCCGCCACCAGTTCGGTTCCCACCGGGAAATCATCGGCGGCGGCTGGCTGAAGCTGAAGCCCGGCCAGGTGACCGACGACACCACCATGACCCTGGCCCTGGGCGGGGCCATCCTCGCTTCCGGCGGCAAGGTGGAGCCCCTGGCCGCCGCCCGGGCCTTCGACGACTGGATGCGAAAGAAGCCCGTGGATATCGGCAACACGGTACGGCGCAACCTGATCCGCTTTCGCCGCACCGGCGAGCCGGCGGCCCCGCCTTCCGAGCACGACGCCGGCAACGGCGCCGCCATGCGCCTGCTGCCCGCGGCCATCGCCAGCCTGGGGCAGCCGGAGGAGGCCACCATCGCTGCCGTGCAGGCCCAGGCCCACGTCACCCACCACAACGCCAAGTCCGACGCCGCCTGCGAAACCCTGGCCCTGATGGTCCAGGACTTCATCCACGGCCATAGTCCCGTCGAGGTGCTGCACCAGCGGGCCCACGGCCTCGCTACCCGGGAACCGGCCTTCGTCTTCCGCACCCGGCGGAGGGAAAACCCGAGCGGCTATGTGGTGGATACCGTACAGGCCGTCTTCCAGTCCTTTTTCGATACCGACGATTTCGAGCAGTGCCTCATCGAGGTGGTTAACCGGGGGGGCGACGCCGACACCACCGGCGCCATTGCCGGCATGCTGGCCGGCGCCCGTTACGGCCTCGCCGCCATCCCCGCCCGCTGGCTGGCCGCCCTCGACCCGGCCGTCCGGGATGCCTGCGAACAGCAGGCCAGAGCACTACTGGCCGGCATCGCCAAGTAGGCCTTCTACCCATCCGGATTACGCTTTAGCCGCCTGCGGAGTGGAGGCTCGATCCGATGTTCCCAACCGCCGCCCGGGAATATCCTGCGCCATCGCAATAAGGAGGGAACACGCCATGAACAAGCCGATTGCCGCCAGCCTCTCCCTGCTTGCGACCCTCCTCGCCCTCGCGGGATGCCAGACGGTGGGGGAACGGGCTGCCGTGTCCGCCCATTTCCCGGTCTACGCCAACGGCGGCAAACCCGACCTGACCGTGGACCCGGACCGCCTCAAGGCCCGCATGGGCATTGCCGAACGGGAATTCGCCGCCGGCAGCTGCGCCCTGGAGGAAGGCGCCGTGGGGGCCGCCGGCTCCCGGCGCCTGCTCACCTTCGACACCGTGATCATGAATGCCGGCGACGGCGACCTGGTGGTAGGCGACCGCTCCGACCCAAACAACCTCTACGCCCAGCTCTTCGAATACGCCCCCTGCCACGGCCACTACCACATCAGCGATTTTTCCCGCTACGAGCTGCTGAAGGCCGACGACCGCTCGGTGGTGGTGGCCGGCCACAAGCTCGGCTTCTGCTTCCGGGACAACCTGCCCTACGCCGGCACCGCCAGCAACGGCTACCTGTGCTCCAACCAGGGCATCACCTCGGGCTGGGGCGACCTCTACGACGGCAAGCTGGACGGCCAGTGGATCGACATCACCGGCGTGCCCGAGGGGGACTACATCGTCCGGGTCACCATCAACACCTCCGGCAGTTTCGACGAGGGAGAGGACCGCTACCCCAACGCGGTAGAGACGCCTATCCACATCCCCGCCCCCGGTACCCCGGCCGGCGTCCCCCTGGCCAGCGGTAACCGCTGATCCACGATAACCGACAGGCATTCCGATATAACTTTTCGGATAACTCTGATCGACAAAATCAGTATCAGGCCTTAAATTCGCCCCCTCGGCGCGGCATATCGCTGCTGCGCCGGACGGGGGCACATGACAACTATTTACAAGCAGGTCAGCACGGAGCACGACTACGCCCGCTTGCGGCGCCAACTCGCCATCAGGCACTGGTTCACCATTGCCATCGGCCTCGTTTGCGTCATCGGCTACGTCGCCTATGACTACTTTTCCATCTGGAACCGGGCGTCGGATCACGTCGCCGGCATCGCCCGACTGGCGGACGAACACCTGGCCAAGACGGTTTCCGAAACCCGCCTGCTGCTGTCCCATGTCGCCAGCCGCATCGGCCAGGAGGGGGAACCCGAATTTGCCAACCGGGCCCACTTGCGTGCCCTGCTTTCCCAGGAAGTCCCCAAGCTCGCCCATCTGCGCTCCATCTCCACCATCAATACCCGGGGCCAGTTGGTGGCGGCCAGCCACCTGAATATCGACGCCCCGGTGGACGTGAAGGACCGGGACTATTTCAAGGTGTGGCTGGAGAACCGGGGATCCGGCATGTTCGTCGGCACCCCCATCAAATCCCGGGTCAGCACCCTACCGGGAGGGCAGTGGGTCATCACCTTCAGCCTGCCCATCCTGGGCCGGGGCGGGGAGTTCCTGGGCGTGGCCCTGGCCACCATCGACCCCTCCTATTTCGGGAGCCTCTACGGCTCCATCGACGCAGAGCGCCGGACCCAGATCACCGTGATGCGGGGCGACGGCATCCTCCTGGCCCGCGCCCCCCACGTGGACGACCTGATCGGCAAGTCCCTGAGCCATGGGGCCATCTACAGGGAGGGCGTCAGCCGCACCAGCCACGGCGTGATGCGCTACCGCTCCATCGTGGATAACGTCGAACGGCTGTCCGCCTTCCGTCACCTGGAGGACTGGCCCCTGGTGCTAGTGGTGGGGATGAGCGCCGACGACATCAATGGCGAATGGGAGGAGCGGACGGCCTATATCGGCATCCTCACCCTGGTCTTCATGGCCATCCTGACGCGGATGCATTTCCGCCAGTGCCGGCAGCTGGATGAGGCGGAAGCCGCCAATCGGGCCCTGCAGGACAACGAGCAGCGCTTCCGCACCCTGTTTGACGAATCCCCCGTCGGCCACGCCCTGAACCGGCTTTCCAACGGCCATTTCGTCGCCATCAACCAGGCCTTCCTGGAAATCACCGGCTATACCCGCGACGAGCTCAACGCGTTGAGCTACCACGATCTCACCCCCGCCAGCTACGCCGAGGAAGAGGCCCGGCAACTGGAGTCCCTCAAGACCCAGGGACGCTACGGCCCCTACAAGAAGCACTACATCCGCAAGGACGGCAGCCGGGTGGCGGTGCGCCTGTCGGGCTCCCTGATCACCGTGCCGGAGGGTGAAAAGCTGATCCTGTCGGTGGTGGAGGACATCACCCAGGTCGAACGGGCGGAAAGCCGGGTCAAGCTGCTGGCCAGCGTCTTCGAGCACAGCGGCGAGTGCTTCCTGGTCACCGACCAGGACAACCGCATCATCGAGGTGAACCACGCCTTCACCCAGGTGACCGGCTACCCGGCCGAGGAAGTGATCGGCAAGAATCCCGGCTTCCTTTCCTCGGGCCGTACCAGCCCGGAGGAATACCGGCGGATGTGGGAAGCCATCAACCACGCCGGCGCCTGGCAGGGAGAGATCTGGGACCGCCACAAGGACGGCCATATCTATCCCAAGTGGCTGACCATTTCGGTGGTCCGGGACGAGACCGGCCGGATCACCCACCACATCGGCAGCTTTACCGACATCACCGAACGGAAGGCCGCCGAGGAACGCATCCATTACCTGGCCCACCACGACGCCCTGACCCAGCTGCCCAACCGCTTCAACCTCCACGGCCGCCTGGAGCAGGCCCTGGCCATGGCCCACCGGGACAAGCGGCAGGTGGCGGTGATGTTCATCGACCTGGACCGCTTCAAGAACATCAACGACACCCTGGGCCACCACGTCGGCGACTTCCTGCTCATGGAAGTCGCCCGCCGCCTGAGGGAAAGCGTCCGGGAAAGCGACATCGTGGCCCGCCTGGGCGGCGACGAATTCGTGGTGGTCCTGACCCAGGCCGACCGGGACTCGGCACCGGCCCTGGCGGCCAAGCTCGTGGAGCGCCTGGGCGAAGCCTACCGGGTTTCCGGCCAGGAACTGCGCTCCACCCCCAGCATCGGCATCAGCCTCTATCCCGACCATGGGGACAACGTCGAAGAGCTGATGAAGAACGCCGACATGGCCATGTACCACGCCAAGTCCATGGGCCGGAACAATTTCCAGTTCTTCGCCCGCGCCATGAACGAGGCCACCACCGAGCGCCTGCTCCTGGAAGACGGACTGCGCAAGGCCCTGGAACGTAATCAGTTCGAACTCCATTACCAGCCCCAGGTGGATGTGGTGAGCGGCCAAGTGATCGGCGTGGAGGCCCTGGTGCGCTGGCGGCACCCGGACATGGGCCTGGTTCCCCCCCTCAAGTTCATCCCCATCGCCGAAGAGACCAGTCTCATCGTGCCCCTGGGCCGCTGGGTCATCGAGGAGGCCCTGGGCCAGATGGCCGTCTGGCGCCGGGCCGGCATCCCCCTGCCGCGGGTGGCGGTGAACCTGTCGGCCCACCAGTTGCAGGACAGCGGTCTCCAGGAATTCATCACCGCCCAACTGGAGCGCCACGGCCTGGACGGCAAGAGCCTGGAGCTGGAAATCACCGAAAGCGTGGCCATGCAGCATCCGGAGAAGACCATCGCCTTCCTCAACACCCTGAGGGCCCAGGGCATCGAGGTGGCCATCGACGATTTCGGCACCGGCTACTCGTCCCTGGCTTACCTGAAGCGGCTCCCCCTGGATCGCCTCAAGCTGGACCGGTCCTTCGTGATGGACATCGAGCACGACAGCAACGACGCCACCATCAGCGCCGCCACCATTTCCCTGGCCCACAGCCTGCGGCTGGCGGTAGTGGCGGAGGGGGTGGAAACGGAGGCCCAGCTCCAGTTCCTGCAAGACCTGGACTGCGACTTTGCCCAGGGCTACCTGTTCAGCAAGCCGCTGCCGGCGGAGCAATGCACCGCCTTCCTGGAGGAGCGCATGGCCGTCCCCGCCTAGCCGGCCGGCATGGAAGGAAGCCTTTGATTTAGAAGCGTTCCGGAACATTCCGCCCAGTCGAGCATCGAAATTTCTTTCGACCCAGCGACGGGGGCGCCATGACCGCAACTTGGATTGTTTGTGCGAATGCCAGCCGGGCCCGGATCTTCTCCCAGGAACGCCCGAGCGAGCCCCTGACGGAAGTGGGCGACATGGTGAACACGGCCGTGCGCCTGCGCACGGCGGACACCGAACAGGACAGGCTGGGCGCCACCTCGGCGACCAAGAGCGCCCACAACACCGGCGGCGCCGCGCCCAACAAGACCTACGAGCCCCACCAGACGCCGGCGGAACATGAGACGGAGTCCTTCGCCCGCAGCGTCGCGGCTTTTCTCCTCCAGGGCCACCAGCAGGGCCGCTTCCAGCGGCTGACCCTGGCGGCGTCTCCCCAGTTTCTCGGGGTATTGCGCCGGCTCCTCGACCCCAACCTGAAACCGGTGGTGGGCCAGGAGATCAACAAGGACTATACCCACTGCACGCCCGCCGAGTTGCGGAACCACCTCCAGCAGCATCGGCCGGAGTAGCGACACCTTGCCAATCACAGGCTCCTGGCAGTTGGTCCGCCTGCTCCTGGCGGTGCTCGCCCTGGCGCTGGCTCCGCCGGCCTGGGCCCAGTCCTGGTTGGCGAGCGTGGACACCGTCCAGGGCTTG
>JBLNBI010000485.1:0-4700 GCA_050259815.1 Actinomycetota bacterium
TCGCGCCCTCGGCGCCCGCATGGTCGATTTCGGTGGCTGGGACATGCCCGTCAATTACGGCTCCCAGATCGAGGAGCACCACGCCGTCCGCCGCGACAGCGGCATGTTCGACGTCTCCCACATGTGCCCGGTGGACGTGGCCGGCAAGGATGCCCGCCCCTTCCTGTCCCGCCTGGTGGCCAACGACGTGGCCAAGCTGAAGGTTTCCGGCAAGGCCCTCTACTCATGCATGCTGAATGAAGCCGGCGGCGTGGTGGATGATCTGATCATCTACTTCCTGACCGACGAGCGCTTCCGCATCGTGGTCAATGCCGGCACCGCCGACAAGGACATCGCCTGGATGCAGGCCCGCCTCGCCGACTGGAAGCAGGATGTTACCGTCACTCCCCGTCGCGACCTGGCCATCATTGCCGTCCAGGGCCCCAACGCCCGGTCCAAGGCCTGGGAAGTGCTGCCTGGGATAAAGGCGGCTACCGAGCCCCTGAAGCCCTTCTTCGCCGCCGAATGCGCCGACTACTTCATTGGCCGCACCGGCTACACCGGCGAAGACGGCTTCGAGATCATGTTGCCGGCCGGCGACGCCGAGAAGGTGTGGAATGCGCTGAACGCCGCCGGCGTTGCTCCCTGCGGCCTGGGCGCCCGGGACACCCTGCGCCTGGAAGCTGGCATGAACCTTTACGGCCAGGACATGGACGAGACCGTTTCCCCCCTGGACGCCGGCCTGGCCTGGACCGTGGCCCTCGATGGCGACCGGGATTTCGTCGGCAAGGCCGCCCTGGTGAAGAACGGTTCCCAGAAACAGTTCCTGGGCCTGGTGCTCCTGGACAAGGGCGTCCTGCGCGCCCACCAACAGGTCATCACCCCCCAGGGTGAGGGCGAAATCACCTCCGGCTCCTTCTCGCCCTCCATGCAGCAATCCATCGCCCTGGCCCGCCTGCCCCTGGGCGTTCAGCTCGGCGACACGGTCAAGGTCGTGATCCGCGACAAGCAACTCGACGCCAAGGTGGTCAAGCCCACCTTCGTCCGCAACGGCAAGGTCCTGGTTTAACCATTCATCTTTAGGAGAACAACATGTCCAACGTCCCCGCCAACCTGAAGTACACCGAATCCCACGAGTGGCTGCGCGCCGAAGCCGACGGCACTTTCACCGTGGGCATCACCGACCACGCCCAGGAAGCCCTGGGTGACCTGGTCTTCGTCGAATTGCCGGAAGTCGGCGCCCATTACGACGCCGGCAAGGAACTGGCCGTGGTCGAATCCGTGAAGGCCGCCGCCGACGTGTACGCCCCCCTCTCCGGCACCGTCACCGAAGTGAACCAGGAGGCTGCCGACGCCCCCGAAGGCGTCAACCGCGACGCCTACGCCGCCTGGCTCTTCAAGATCAAGCCGGACAACGCCGCCGATGCGGACGCCCTGCTGGACGCCGCCGCCTACCAGGCCGTCGCCGACGCCGAGTAATTTAGGAACACCCCATGCCGAACAGCCTTCCGAATTTGCCCCTGAGTGCCCTGGAACAGAAAGACGAGTTCCTCGAGCGCCACATTGGCCCCTGCGCCGAGGAAACCGCTGCAATGCTGGCGGCCATCGGCGTCGACAGCCTCGACCAGCTCATCGACCAGACGGTGCCTGCGGCCATCCGCCTGCCCGCCGACCTGCCCCTGCCGGCTCCCCGGCGGGAGCACGAAGCCCTGGCCGACCTCAAGGCCATCGCCGCCAAGAACCAGGTACTGAAGTCCTGCATCGGCATGGGTTACTACGACACCCTGACGCCCAAGGTCATCCTCCGGAACGTCATGGAAAACCCGGGCTGGTACACCGCCTACACCCCGTACCAGGCCGAAATCGCCCAGGGCCGCCTGGAGGCGCTCCTGAATTTCCAGCAGGTCATCATCGATTTGATCGGCCTGGAACTGGCCAACGCCTCCCTCCTGGACGAGGCCACCGCCGCCGCCGAAGCCATGACCATGGCCCGGCGCGTCTCCAAGTCCAAGTCCAACCGCTTCTTCGTCGATAGCGCCGCCTTCCCCCAGACCATCGACGTGGTCAAGACCCGGGCCGCCTACTTCGGCTACGAGCTGGTCATCCGCCCGGCCGAGGAAGCCGCCGAGCACGATGTCTTCGGCGCCCTGCTCCAATACCCGAACGAGCGTGGCGAAGTCACCGACCTCACCGACCTGATTTCCGCCATCAAGGCCAAGGGCGGCGTCGTTGCCGTGGCTTCCGACCTGATGGCCCTGGTGCTCCTGAAGTCCCCCGGTGCCATGGGCGCCGACATCGCCCTCGGATCGAGCCAGCGTTTCGGCATCCCCATGGGCTTCGGCGGTCCCCACGCCGCCTTCTTCGCCACCCGGGAAGCCAATGTCCGCTCCATGCCGGGCCGCATCATCGGCGTCTCCAAGGACGCCCGGGGCAACACGGCGCTCCGCATGGCCCTGCAGACCCGGGAACAGCATATCCGCCGGGAGAAGGCCAATTCCAATATCTGTACGTCGCAAGTACTGCTTGCCAACATGGCCGGCATGTACGCGGTCTATCACGGCCCCAAGGGCCTGAAGACTATCGCCAGCCGCATCCACCGCCTCACCGCCATCCTGGCGGAAGGCCTGAAGCGGGCCGGTGTCAAGCTCCTGACCAAGCAGTTCTTCGACACCGTCCAGTTCGACCTTGGCGGCCGTGCCGACACGGTTTACCGCGGCGCCCAGGCGGCCGGCTACAACCTGCGCAAGGTGTCATCCGGCGTGCTGGGCGTCTCCTTCGACGAGACCACCACCCGCCAGGACGTGGCCAACCTGTTCAAGATCATCGCCGGCGTCAACCTGGACATGGAAGCCATCGACGCCCAGGTGGCGGCTGCCGACCCGGCCGTTCCGGCCACCCTGATGCGGACCGACGCCATCCTCCAGCATCCGGTGTTCAACACCCACCACACCGAGCACGAGATGCTCCGTTACTTGAAGTCCCTGCAGAACAAGGACCTGGCGCTGGACCACTCCATGATCTCCCTGGGCTCGTGCACCATGAAGCTCAACGCCACCAGCGAGATGATCCCGGTCACCTGGCCGGAATTCGGCGGCATCCATCCCTTTGCCCCGCTGGACCAGGCCCAGGGCTACCTGGAGATGATCCGCGGCCTGGCGGCATGGCTCGCCACCATCACCGGCTTCGACGCCGTCTGCATGCAGCCCAACTCCGGCGCCCAGGGCGAATACGCCGGCCTGGTGGCCATCATGCGCTATCACCAGAGCCGCGGCGAAGGCCACCGCAATGTCTGCCTGATCCCCCGCTCCGCCCACGGCACCAACCCCGCCACGGCGCAAATGTGCGGCATGCAGGTGGAAGTGGTGAATTGCGACGACAACGGCAACGTGGACGTGGCCGACCTGCGGGCCCGGGCTGAGAAGCACGCGGCCGACCTGGCCTGCCTGATGATCACCTACCCCTCCACCCACGGGGTGTTCGAGGAGGCCATCAAGGAAATCTGCGCCATCGTGCACCAGTACGGCGGCCAGGTGTACATGGACGGCGCCAACCTGAATGCCCAGGTCGGCCTCACCTCTCCCGGCTTCATCGGCGCCGACGTGAGCCACATGAACCTGCACAAGACCTTCGCCATCCCCCACGGCGGCGGCGGACCGGGCATGGGCCCCATCGGCCTGAAGGCCCATCTGGCACCCTTCATGGCCAACCATGCGGTGCAGACGGTCGAAGGCCCCCACAAGGGCCAGGGTGCGGTGAGCGCCGCTCCCTGGGGCTCCGCCTCCATTCTGCCCATCTCCTGGATGTACGTCGCCATGCTGGGCGGCGCCGGCGTCAAGAAGGCCACCCAGGTCGCCATCCTCAACGCCAACTACATCGCCGCCAAGCTGAAGGACCACTACCCGGTGCTGTACGTGGGCAAGAACGGCCGGGTTGCCCATGAGTGCATCCTGGACATCCGCCCGATCAAGGCGGCTTCCGGCATCACCGAGACGGATATCGCCAAGCGCCTCATGGACTACGGCTTCCACGCTCCCACCGTGAGCTTCCCGGTGGCCGGCACCATCATGGTCGAGCCCACCGAGTCGGAGTCCCAGGCCGAACTGGACCGCTTCATCGCGGCCCTGACCGCCATCCGGGAGGAAATCCGCAAGGTGGAAGCGGGCGTCTGGCCGGCGGACAACAATCCGCTCAAGAATGCCCCCCACAGCCAGGCGGACCTGGTGGGCGCTGAATGGGATCGCCCCTACAGCCGCACGGAAGCCGTCTTCCCGCTGCCGTTCGTTGCGGCCAACAAGTTCTGGCCCAGCGTGAACCGCATCGACGACGTCTACGGCGACCGCAACCTGTTCTGCGCCTGCGGACCGGTCGGCGAATAAGCGCTTCACCGGGGTAAGATAAAGCCGCGCCGTTCCTGACGGCGCGGCTTTTTTATTGTCAGACCCGAATCAGTCGTCGTCCTGGAGACCGCCATGATCGACCTGCATTACTGGACCACCCCCAACGGCCACAAGATCACCCTCTTCCTGGAGGAGGCCGAGCTTCCCTACCGCATCGTCCCGGTGAATATCGGCAAGGGCGAGCAGTTCGCTCCCGACTTCCTGCGCATCTCCCCCAACAACCGCATGCCGGCCATCGTGGACCATGAGCCGCTCGACGGCGGCGCGCCGATCAGCGTTTTCGAATCCGGCGCCATTCTCCAGTACCTGGCGGAAAAGACCGGG
>JBLNBI010000486.1:0-5973 GCA_050259815.1 Actinomycetota bacterium
GAAGACCACCTTCTTGGCATTCTGGGAAATGTTGATGAAGCCCCCGGCCCCGGCCAGCCGCGGGCCGAACTTGGAGACGTTGAGGTTCCCCTCCCGGTCGGCCTGGGCGAGGCCGAGGAAGGCGATGTCCAGGCCGCCGCCGTCGTAGAAGTCGAACTGGCTGGGCTGGTCGATGATGGCCTGGGTGTTGATGGCGGCGCCGAAATTGAGCCCCCCGGCGGGGATGCCCCCCACCACGCCGGGCTCGGCTGTCAGGGTCAGTAGGTCGATGATGCCCTCCTCCGCCGCCACGTTGGACACCCCCTCCGGCATGCCGATGCCTAGGTTCACCACGGCGTTGGCCTTCAATTCCAGGGCGGCGCGGCGAGCAATGATCTTCCTTTCGCTCATCCCCATGGCCGGGATGGTGGACATGGGTACCCGCAGCTCCCCGGAGAAGGCCGGGCTGTACTGCTCAATGAAGGTCTGCATGTGGTACTCGGGCTTTTCCGCCACCACCACGCAGTCCACCAGGATGCCCGGAATCTTCACCTGGCGGGCGTTGAGGGTGCCCCGCTCGGCTATGCGTTCCACCTGGGCGATGACGATGCCCCCGGAATTGCGGGCGGCCATGGCGATGGCCTGGGCCTCCAGGGTCAGGGCCTCCTTCTCCATGGTGACATTGCCGTCCGGGTCGGCGGTGGTGCCCCGGATGATGCCCACGTGGATGGGGAAGGCCTTGTAGAAAAGGTATTCCTCGCCATCGATATCCATCACCCGGACGATGTCGGCGGTGGTCCGGTCGTTGAGCTTGCCGCCCCCGAAGCGGGGATCGACGAAGGTGCCCAGCCCCACCCGGGTCAGGGTCCCCGGCTTGCCGGCGGCGATGTCCCGGAAAAGATGGCTGATCACCCCCTGGGGCAGGTTGTAGGCCTCGATGCGGTTCGAGACGGCCAGTTGCTGGAGCTTGGGGACCAGCCCCCAGTGCCCGCCGATGACCTTGCCCACCAGGCCGTCGTGGCCGAGATGGTTGAGGCCCCGCTCCTTCCCGTCCCCCTGGCCGGCGGCATAGACCAGGGTCAGGTTGCGGGGGCTGCCCAGGCCGTGGGCGTCGGCCGCCTCGGCCTCCACGAAGCGCTGCTCCAGGGCCACGGCGATATTCTCGGGAAAGCCGATGCCGACGAAGCCGCCGGTGGCGACGGTGTCGCCGTCCCGGATGAGGCGCACCGCCTCCCGGGCCGACACCACCTTGCCGGTATCGGCGGCGTGCAGGCTGGCAATGATGGGGTGCTGCGGCTGGGCCATCTCTTGTCTCCTTCCCGAGCATTCTTATGCCAGCCATGCTCGGGGAAGGGACGGCCCCAGTCTATTGTGATTTACCCTGACTGGGCCGCCGCCATCCGGTGCCGCTCCATGGCCCCCCGCAGGGTCGCCAGGGCAGCCGGGTAGTTGAAGCTGCGGATTTCCTCCTCCAGCTTCAGGGCCAGGGGGCCGAAGGCCGCCTGCAGCACGGGACCGGCATGGGACAGGACCTCGGCGGCCTGGAAATCGTCGCACATGAGGAGGCTTTCCAGCCGGGCGGCGACCTGGGTGATCTTCTCGGGGCCGGGGGCTGAAACGGAGGACGGCTCCGCGTCGGGGAAGGCGGAATCAACGGCGGTCTGAAGCTGCTCGCTCGCCTCTGCCACGGCCGCCACCCGGGGGACGATGTCCGACTGGGGACGATGGTCCCGCAGGGCTGCTTCCAGGTCCGCGGCCGCCGCCTGGAGGCCGGTGGCTCCCAGGTTGCCGGCGGCTCCCTTCATGGAATGGGCCAGGCGCCGGGCCTCGTCGTTGTCGCCTGCCTCCAGGGCCAGGCGGATGGCGGCCACACTGGCGGGACAGCCGACCGCGAACTTGCGCAGCAGGCGCCGGTAGCTGTCCACCCGACCCCGCATGGTCTTCATGCCGCGGGCGATTTCCAGCACGCCGGCGGTCCCCTCGTCGGAACTGGCCTCGGCGGCCGCGGCCGGGGAAGGCAGCCTGGGCACCCCTTCCCGCCGGGGTAGCCAGTCGAGCAGGGCGGCGAACAGATGGTCCGGCTCCACGGGCTTGGCGATGTGATCGTTCATCCCGGCTTCCAGGCAGAGCTTGCGGTCCTCGGCAAAGGCGCTGGCGGTCATGGCCAGGATGGGAACCGATTCCCGGCCCGCCATGGCGCGAATGGCCCGGGTGGCGGCCAGGCCGTCCATGTCGGGCATCTGCATGTCCATCAGGATAAGGTCGTAGGCCGTGGCCCGGGCCTGGTCCACGGCTTCCCTGCCGTTCCGTGCAAGATCCACGTTAAGGCCGGCTTCCCGCAGCAGGGCGAGGGCAACTTCCTGGTTCACCGGGTCGTCCTCGGCCAGGAGAATGCGGGCATCGCCATAATTGTCCGCCAGGACCCGTTCCGCCCGGGCGGCGTAGTCGTTCTCGGCCGGATGATGGGCGGCCCGGTGGCTGCGGCCCAGGCGGGCCGTCAGCCAGAAGGTGCTGCCGAGGCCGAATTGGCTATCCACGCCCACGGTGCCGCCCATGAGATTGGCCAGGCGGCCGGCGATGGCGAGGCCGAGGCCGGTGCCGCCGAACTTGCGGGTGGTGGAGGCATCGCCCTGCTCGAAGGCGGTGAACAGCCGTCCTAGCTGCTCCTCCGGGATGCCGATGCCCGTATCCTGGACTTCCAGGCGCACCAGCACGTCGTCGGCGCCGTCCTCGAGGACCCGCCCCCGCACCGTCACCGAACCCTTTTCGGTGAATTTGACGGCATTGCTGACGTAATTGAGCAGCGCCTGGGCCAGCCGGGTGGGATCCCCCACCAGGACCCGGTTGCGGTCCAGGGCGGCATCCAGGTCGACGATGAGTTCGATGCCCTTGGTGTGGGCCTTGTCGGCCACCAGGGAGCAGACGTTCTGGAGTACGTCCTGGATATCGAAATCCATCTGCTCCAGGGCCAGCTTGCCCGCCTCGATCTTGGAGAAATCCAGGATGTCGTTGATGACCTGCAGGAGATGGGTGGCCGCGTCGGAAATCTTGCCCAGCTTCTCCTCCTGCCCCCGGTCCGAAGCGGTGCGGCGCAGCAGGTGGGCCAGGCCGACGATGGCGTTCATGGGGGTGCGAATCTCGTGGCTCATGTTGGCCAGGAAGGAACTCTTGGCCCGGTTGGCGGATTCCGCCTCGTGGGCCCGGAGCTGCAACTCGGCGTTGAGGATCTCGATCTGGCGGGTGCGTTCCTCCACCAGTTCCTCCAGGTGGTCCCGGTAGCGGTCCAGCTCGGCGCTGGCCCGCCGGCGCTCGGTGACGTCCTGGGCGATGCCCAGGTAGCCGACCACCTCGCCACCGGCCGAACGCATGGCGGTTACCACCAGGGTCACCGGCAGCTGTCGCCCATCCCGGCGCACATAGGTCCATTCCCGCTGCTCCCGGGCCTCCACCTCGGTCTTGGCGACGAAGGCCTTGAAGCCCTCCACCGGCACCCCGAGTTCCAGGCCCAGTTCCCGGCCCCTGGCCTCCACTTCTTCGGGGACATGGAAGCGTAGGGGGGTCTCCTTGCCCACCATCTCCTCGGCGGAATAGCCCAGCATCTTCTCGGCGCCGCGGTTGAAGACGGTGATGGTTCCCTTGGTATCGGTGGCGATGATGGCGATGGTGGAGGCCGCCGCCAGCACGTCCTGGAGGAGCCGGTTCATGTGGGACAGGGACTCTTCCGCATTTTTGCGGCTGGTGACGTCGGCGATGACGCCGACCAGGCCCACCGGTCGCCCGTTGGCGTCCAGGAGGCGGCGCCCCGTCAAGCGGCCCCAGAAACGGGAACCGTCCGGGCGCCAGTAGCGCCGCTCCACGTCCACCGAATCCACTTCGCTGGACAGGAGACGCAGCATGTTGGTGCGGCCGCTTTCCCGCTGGTCGGGTTCCAGCAGCTCCACGTATTCCTTGCCCATGAGCGCATCGCTGCCGGTACTGAACATCTCCCCCATGCTGCGGTTGGTGTGGGTGATCCGCCCTTCCCCATCCACCAGGAAGATGCCCACGCTGGAAGCGTCGAAAATGGTCCGCAGCAGGCGCTCCCGCTCGGCCAGGGCGGCCGCGGCGGCGTATTGCTCGGTGATGTTCTGCTTCACCCCCAGGAAGTGGGTGATCTTGCCGTTCTCATCCGTCACGGGGGAAATCTGGGCCGATTCCCAGTACAGCTCGCCATCCTTGCGCCGGTTGTGGAAGACCCCCTTCCAGTTCTGGCCGTGGGTGATGGTGTGCCACAGGGTCTCGTATTCCTGGGGCTGGGTCTCGCCGGACTTGAGGACCCGCGGGGTCTGCCCGACCACCTCGGAAAGGTCGTAGCCCGAATTGGCGGAGAAGGCCGGGTTGGCGTATTCGATGCGGCCATCCACGTCGGTGATGACAATGGATACGGGGCTCTGCTCCACCGCCTGCTGGAGCTTGTGCATGGTCACGGCGGATTCCCGCAGGCGGGCATTGGCTGCCACCAGGCGACGATAGAGCAGGGCGACGGCGACCAGGGCTGCCAGGGCCAGTACCACCGCGGCGGCGACCCGCTGGGTCCAGGCCCCCAGGACCTCGCTCTTCGCCAAGCCGACGATCACGTACCAGGGATACTTGTCGATCTTCTGGAAGCTGTAGATGCGCTCCACCCCGTCGGCATGGCCGAGCATGGTCATGGAGCCCCGGCGCTCGCCGGCGTCGAGGCGCTTCTGGAAGGGATGGTCGGGATCGGGCTTGTTCACCGCCTCCGGCCAGGGCGGGACGCGGATCACCAGCCGGCTGTCGTCGCTGCGGCGGATGAGGATGGCGTCCTTGGGACCGAGGCCGACCGCCGACATCATGGTTTCGACGCCCTTGAAATCCAGGGGCATGGTAATGACCCCGGCGAACTGGCCATCCCGGGTGCGGAGCGCCCGGGCCAGGACGATGACCTGGCGGCCGCTGATGCGGGACGTCAGCACCTGGGAAATGAACAGCCCCTGGAGCGGGCTTTTCTTGAGGCCCAGGAAATAATCCCGGTCGGCAATGGAAATGGCGGCGGCCTGGTCGTCGGTGGAATAGACCAGCGTTCCCTCCCGGTCATAGACCATGATCCGGGTGTATTCCGGCGTATAGGCCAGGAAGCTGCTGAAATGGAGTTTTTCGGATTCCCAGAATTCCCGCAGATCCTTGCCGGAATCCAGGTGCGGCACGGCCCGGGTGGACAGGTCGCTCAGCAGCTCGTCGGCCACCCGCAGGGGATCCCGGAGGTTGGCCGCCATCAGCCGGGCGATGCCGGCCCCGGTGGTTTCGGCCTTCTCGATGGTGTCCTGGTAGCTGGCCCAGGAGAGATACGCCAACACCAGGACCGCCATGGCCATGGACACGACCAGGCCGACATAATGTATCGGTCCACTATGCAGCCAGCTTTTCTTGGATTCTTTCACGCCTCTCCCGCCACACCGTGCCATGCTCCGCGGTATTTCCCGGAGCCCCCTGCCGGCGCGTATTATCTCCCGATTGACTTGGATCAAGATGGTATTTCTATCCGTGCTCCCCGAATCCGAACCAACGCCCCCGCCCGCCGTCCCGTTTGCCGAAGCCCTGCGCTTCTGGCTCAAGCTCGGCTTCATCAGTTTCGGCGGCCCCGCCGGCCAGATTTCCATCATGCACCAGGAATTGGTGGAACGCCGGCGCTGGATTTCGGAGAACCGTTTCCTCCACGCCCTCAACTACTGCATGGTCCTGCCGGGGCCTGAGGCCCAGCAACTGGCCACCTACATCGGCTGGCTCCTGCACCGGACCTGGGGCGGCATCGCCGCCGGCGCCCTGTTCGTGCTGCCCTCCCTCTTCATCCTCATCGCCCTGTCCTGGGTCTACCTGGCCTTAGGCCAGCAGCCCCTGGTGGCGGTACGGCCGAACACAGTGCAATTTTTACGGCTGATAAACCCCTTGTATTCGGCTTCGGTGAATGCGATGAAATTCACCCCGGCGTTCTTC
>JBLNBI010000487.1:0-4400 GCA_050259815.1 Actinomycetota bacterium
AGGACGGGGCAACTGATGGCGCCGGGAACGTGGTCTTCTTCGAATTCGGCGGGGGAGCGGACGTCGATGATTTCGTCGAAGGCGTCCAGGTCCTCGACGGTGGCGATGCCTGATTTCATCCCGCTATTTTAGCAGGGGTGCAAGGGACGGCCAGACATGGTCCAGCAACTTGGGCTGGGCCTCCGCCGTCGGATGGAGCTGGTCGGATTGGAAAAGGGCGGGCTGGTCCGCAAGGGGAGCCAGGAAGAAGTCCGTCAGGGCGACCTTGCGCTTCTTCGCCACGTCGATGAAGGATTCGTGGAACTGGTCGGCGTAGGGGCCGTAATTGGGGGGCAGGCGCATGCCGAGGACCAGGACCCGGGCGCCGGCCTCCTGGGCCATCTTGACCATGGCGTCCAGGTTTTCCTTCATCTGGGCGAGCTGGAGGCCCCGCAGGCCGTCGTTGGCGCCCAGTTCCAGGACCACCACCGCCGGCTTGTGCTGCTTCAGGGCGCCCGGCAGGCGGCTACGGCCTCCGGCCGTGGTCTCGCCGGAGATGCTCACATTGGCAACGCTATAATCGGGTCGCTTCTCGGAAAGCCGCGATTGGAGCAGGGACGGCCAGGCGGCCTCGGGCCGGATGCCGTAGCCCGCCGACAGAGAATCCCCGAAAACCAGGATATTCTTCTTGGCTGCCCAGGCGGACAGGGGAGAAGCGGCGAAGAGCAGCGTCATCAAGAACAGGATCGTGCGCATGGCTGAACAGGCATTGGTGGAAGTGATCGGGCTTGGCAAGGCGGTGGACAATGGCGCCGAGCCCCTGACGATTTTGCAGGATATTTCCTTCTCGGTCATGCCCGGGGAGACGGTCGCCATCGTCGGCGCCTCGGGCTCCGGCAAGTCCACCCTGCTGGGCTTGCTGGCCGGCTTGGACCTGGCGACGGCTGGGGAAGTTCGCATCGACGGCGCGAGCCTTGCCGCCCTCGATGAAGATGCCCGGGCGGTGCTGCGGGGCCGGCTGCTGGGCTTCGTCTTCCAGTCCTTCCAACTGCTGCCTTCCCTGAATGCCCTTGAGAACGTCATGCTGCCCCTGGAACTGGCGGGCAGCAAGGAGGCGGGGAAGGTCGCCCGGGCCTGGCTGGAGCGGGTGGGCCTGGACCACCGGTTGAAGCACTATCCCAAGCATCTGTCCGGCGGCGAGCAGCAGCGGGTGGCCCTGGCCCGGGCTTTTGCTCCCGATCCCCGGCTGGTGCTGGCG
This sequence comes from Actinomycetota bacterium, assembly GCA_050259815.1. Lineage (GTDB taxonomy): Bacteria > Pseudomonadota > Gammaproteobacteria > Burkholderiales > Rhodocyclaceae > JAGTRP01. The sequence continues at coordinate 1,238 of JBLNBI010000487.1, forward strand.
GACGAACCCACCGGCAATCTGGACGCCGCCACCGGCCACCAGATCATCGACCTCATGTTCGAACTGAACGCCCGCCAGGGAACGACCCTGATCCTGGTCACCCACGACGAGGAAATCGCCGCCCGCTGCGGCCGGGTGCTGCGCATCGCCGCCGGCCGGCTGGCGGCGGATTAGGCGGAGAGGACTGCCTTGGCGGCCCGCAGGCCGCTGCGCACGGCCCCTTCCAGGGTGGCCGGGAATTCCGCCCAGGTGAGGTCCCCGGCCAGGAAAAGCCGGGGGTGATGGGTGGCATGGCCCGGGCGGGGCAGGCCGGGTCGGCAGGAGAAGGTGGCCCGCTTTTCCCGGATGACCTGTCGCCAGGTCGGGGCGGCATCCAGCCCCAATTCACCGTGCAGCCGGGCGGCCAAGTCGTCGTCCGACAGTCCTTCCCATTCCCCATGGCCGGATAGGACGCAGGCCAGCAGGCCATCGCCCCGGTCCACCACCCATTGGCCGACGCCGCCTTGCAGGTTGCGCAGGGGAAAGTCGAGGCGGGTTTCCGCCGGGTAGGCCAGATAGACGGTGGCGATGGGCTCGAACTCGTATTCCGTGGAAAAAGATGACAGCAGTTGGGACGTATGCCGGGGAGCCGTCGCCAGGACGGCGGCGTCGAAGCCTTCGCCGTCGATGGCAATGCCCTTGTCCCGCGCCTCGATGGCACGGACCCGGTGGCCCAGGCGCAGGTCGGCGCCCCGGGCGGCAAGCCAGTCGGCGGCGGGGTCGGGTAGGAGCTTGCCCAGGTCGGTGCGGGGGATGAGAAGGTCGGTATCTTCCCGCCGGGGGCTTCCCAGGCTGTCCCGCAGCACATTGGCGAATACCTGGGCGGAGGCCCGGTCCGCCGGGGTGTTGAGGGCGGCCAGGCAGAGGGGCTCCCAAAGGTGCCGGCGCAGCCGACCGTTCTGGCGGCCGGCATCCAGCCACTCGGCCACGGTCATGTCCTGGGGCAGGCGGAAGCGGTCGGACTTGAGACGGTCCATCCACAGCGCAGTGGAAATCTTCTCCCCAAGGTCGGCGCCCTTGGCGGTGATCAGTCCCCAGGCGGTGTTGATTGGGGCCGGCAACCGGGGCAGGGCCATGCGGAAACCGGCGTTGTCGTGGATTTCCAGGGGTAGGCGGTGGAAGAGGGCGTCCGGGTCGGCGCCCACTCGTCGCATCAGGGCCAGGGTGTCCCGGTAGGCGCCCAGGAGGATGTGCTGGCCGTTGTCCAGGGTGCGGCCATCCACTTCCACGCTGCGGGCCCGGCCGCCCAGCCGGCGGCCGGCTTCGAAGAGGGTGACGGGGTGGCCTTCGCCGGCCAGCTCGACGGCGGCGGCGATGCCCGCCCAGCCGCCGCCCACCACCGCAATCCTCATGCGAAGACCCAGGTCTTCCAGGCCAGCCAGATCTTCCTTACCGGCGTCAGGGCAATGCGCTGGTGCAGCACCTGGAAGTTCTCACGCTTGATCTCTTCCAGCAGGGTCCGGTAGATGGCGGCCATGATGATGCCCGGGCGCTGGGACTTCTTGTCCACCGCCGGCAGCTCTGCCAAAGCCTGGTCGTAGTAGCGCTCGGCCCGTTCCACCTGGAATTTCATCAGGGCAGTGAAATTGTCGGAGTAGCGGGAATTGAGGATGTCGGCGGCCGGGACGTTGAACTCTTTCAGTTCGTCCATAGGGATGTAGATGCGGCCACGGCGGGCGTCCTCGCCGATGTCCCGGATGATGTTGGTGAGCTGGAAGGCCATGCCCAGGTCGTGGGCGTACTTGAGGGTTCCGCGGTCCTGGTAGCCGAAAATCTCGGCGGAGAGCAGGCCCACCACGCTCGCCACCCGGTAGCAGTAAAGGGACAAGCCCTTGAAATCCAGGTAGCGGGACTGCTGGAGGTCCATCTCCATGCCGTCGATGATTTCCAGCAGTTGCTCCTTGGGCAGGCTGAACTGGCGGCCGGCGGCCTGGAGCGCCTGGCCCACCGGGTGCTCGGGCTGGCCGTCGGCGATGCGTTCCACCTCCAGTCGCCACCAGGCGAGCTTGGTGGAGGCCAGGGAAAGGTCGTGGCACTCGTCCACCACGTCGTCCACCTCCCGGCAGAAGGCGTAGAGGGCCATGATGGCGCGGCGCCGTTCCGGAGGCAGGAAGAGGAAGCTGTAATAGAAAGAAGAGCCGCTGGCGGCGGCCTTTTCTTGGCAGTATTGGTCGGGTGTCATGGGGCTACATTGTAAGGGAGCGGCCGGCGAGGACGATCCAGTCCCAGGGGCCGAGCTTGGGCCGGTGGTGCCAGACGTCGCCCCGCACCTGGCGGGTGCGTTCCAGGACGCGCAGGCCGCCCTGGACGGTGAGGCGGATTTCCCAGCCCAGCCGGCCGGGGAGGGTGCGTACCAGGGGGGCGCCTTTCAGCATCAGGTTGCGGGCCCGGTCGATCTGGAAATCCATGAGGGCCGCCCAGTTGGCGGACCAGCGGCCGGCAGCGATGTCCTCCTCGCCCACCTTGAAGCGGGGCAGGTCGCACTGGGGGATATAGACCCGGTCCTTCTTCCAGTCGATGGCTACGTCCTGCCAGAAATTGATGAGCTGGAGGGCCGTGCAGATGCAGTCCGACTGTTCCAGCTGTTCCGGGCTGGTGCGGCTGAAGAGGTGCAGCACCAGCCGCCCGACGGGATTGGCGGAGCGGCGGCAGTAATCCAGCAGTTCCGGGAAATCGGCGTAGCGCTTCTTCACCACGTCCTGGGCGAAGGCGTCCAGGAGATCCCGGAAGAGGCCGATGGGTAGGCGGTGCTCGGCAATGGTGCGGGCCAGGTCGGCGAAGAGCGGGGTGGCGGGAGCATGGCCGGCCTCGATGCGGTCCAATTCTGCTTGGTAGGCCTGCAGGCTGGCCAGGCGCTCTTCGGGAGTCGCATCCCCCTCGTCGGCAATGTCGTCGGCGCTGCGGGCGAAACGGTAGATGGTTTCGATTGGCCGCCGCAGGGGAGCGGGGACCAGGAAAGAGGCGACGGGGAAGTTCTCGTAGTGGTCGACCGGCATGGCGGCCGCAAGTATATGGGCGAATGCCCGGAGGGTGGTAGAATGCGCGCCGCCTGCCCAGGTGGCGAAATTGGTAGACGCACCAGATTTAGGTTCTGGCGCCGAAAGGCGTGGGGGTTCGAGTCCCT
>JBLNBI010000488.1:0-7008 GCA_050259815.1 Actinomycetota bacterium
TTCCAGGCTGATCGGGCGGCCGTCCCCGGCCCATGCGCCCGCCCCCCGGGCGGATATCGACCGGGCCCGCCCCCTGGTCGAGGGATCGGCGGAGACCTACGGCAACCTGATCTACCGGGGCGACAAGGCGCTCCTTTTCAGCGAACGGGGTGATGCCTTCCTGATGTACGGCCGGATCGGGCGAACCTGGGTTGCCATGGGAGACCCCATCGGCTCCGAGTCCGGCGTCCGGGAAGTGGCCCGGCGCTTCCGCGACCTGGCCCGGAACCAGGGCGGCTGGTGCGCGTTCTTTGAAGTCAAGGCCGGGCATCGGGCGCTGTACGCCGAACTCGGCCTCGCCTTGACCCAAGTGGGCGAGGAGGCCCGCGTCCTGCTTTCCGGCTTCGCCCTCGACAATCCCGGCTTCAAGGAATTGCGGCGCACCTGCAAACGAACCGCCCGATTGGGCTACTGCTTCGCGGTCCTGCCCCAGGAGGCGGTTCCCGACGCACTGCCTGCCCTCAGGGGGGTTTCCGACGCGTGGCTGGCGCGAAAACCGACCTGCGAGAAGAGCTTTTCCGGCGCCTCCTTCGACGGCAAATACCTCGCCCATTTCCCGGTAGCCGTGGTCTTCCTGGGCGGGAAAATCGTCGCCTTCGCCAACCTCTGGCTCGGGACAGGCAAGGAAGAGCTATCCATCGACCTGATGCGCCACCGGCCGGACGCTCCCCACGGGATCATGGATTTCCTGTTCTGCAAGCTGCTGCGATGGGGGAAGGAACAGGGCTATTGCTGGTTCAACTTCGGTTTGGCGCCCCTGGCCGGCCTGGACCGGGTGGAAAACGACGCCCTGTGGAATCCCATCGGCAACTTCTTCTACCGGCATGGCCGGCGCTTCTACAACTGCGACGGCCTGCGGCGCTACAAGGACAAATTCCACCCCGTCTGGACTCCCCTCTACCTGGCTTCCCCCGGGGGACCGGCCCTGGGCCCCATACTGGTGGAGGTGACCGCCCTCATGGCCGGCAGCTTCCCCGGCGTCATCTGCAAGTCCCGGCAGCCGGCGGAAAACGGATGATGAGACGGCTGTTCAGCCCCTTCATCCTCACCATCACCGCCATCCTCGCCGCCGGCTACGCCTATGGCGCCTGGCGCGTCACCTCCACCTGGAGCCAGCGCTGCCTGCTGGCCATTCCCTTCGCCATGGTCTGGATGGTGCCTGCGGTCTATTGGGCCCACGACCGGGAGGACAACAGCCGCTGGGACGAGCTGCTCCATGCCGCCGGCTACCTGTGCATGGGCTGGCTCAACTTTTTCATCGTCATTCTCCTCGTCCGGGACCTGCTGCTGGCGGCCACGGCCGGGCTGATGGATGCGTCCCGGATCCATGGCCTCCTGGAGGACGGCGGTGCCCAACTGGTCTTCCTCACCTCCTTCGGCGCCCTGGGCATCGGCTTGCTCGCGGCATTCCGGGGGCCCCACGTCCGCCATGTGCGCATTCCCATCGAGGGGCTGGACCCCCGGCTGGATGGACTACGCATCGCCCAGATCAGCGACCTGCACGTGGGCCCCACCATCGGTGCCCTCTATGTGCGCCGAGTGGTGACCCTGGCCAACCGGCTGGCCCCGGACCTGATCGCCCTGACCGGGGACATCGTGGATGGATCGGTGGAAGGGCTCGCCCACCAGGTTTCTCCCCTGGCCGACCTGGCACCCAAGGAGAGGGCTTTCCTGGTGCTGGGCAACCACGACTACTACTCCGGCGCCGCCGCGTGGGTAGCCCATTTCCGCCGTCTGGGCCTGCGGGTGCTGCTGAACGAGCACGCCGAAGTGGACCATGGGGGAGCCCCGGTCGTCGTCGGCGGCGTCACCGACCCTGCCGCCCGGCTTTTCCGGGGCAGCCAGGAACCTCGGCCGGATCTCGCCTCGGCCCCCGATTTGGGACCGGCCTTCCGCCTGCTGCTGGCCCACAATCCGAAGCTCGCCCCCTTGGCAGAAAAGGCGGGATTCGACCTGCAGCTTTCGGGGCATACCCATGCCGGCCAGTTCTTTCCCTGGACCCTGGTGGTACGCTGGGTGCATGCCCCCCATGTGGCAGGGCTGTCCCGGCAGGGGCGGCTGAAGGTCTATGTGAATGCGGGCACCGGTACCTGGGGCCCGCCGGTGCGCTTCGGCACCGAACCGGAACTCACCCTGCTGCAGTTGGTGGCGGTTCCCTGAGGCGGACGGATTGCCCGCCCGCCTCGTCCAGGCATTCGACGCTTACTTGGCGGCGTCGGCCTCGCATTTCTTCATGAAGGACGCCTTGGCGGCGCCGGCCAGGGGCTTGCCGTTCTTGCCGACAGCCTTGGCTTCGCAGGCGGCCGCGGCATCGCTCCCCTGACCGCCCCCCTCGCACTTCTTGATGAAAGCGGCCTTGGCGGCGCCGGCCAGGGGCTTGCCGTTCTTGCCCACGGCCTTGGCTTCGCAATCGGAGGCCGAAGCGGCCGGGGCGGCGGTTGCCGGCTTGGCAGGCGCAGCCGGGGCCGCCGGGGCCGCCGGGGCTGCGGGCTTAGCCGGGGCGGCCGGAGCCTGGGCAAAGGCGAAATTGGCGGCGAACGCAGCGGCCAGGAAGGTGATGGTCAGTTTCTTCATGGGATTGCCTCCTTGATCGGTAAAGGGCGTTGGGTGCAGCAGGTTGTCATCCACCATTGACTGGCGGCGGGATGCAACGTTCATCAGTTTAGGGCTTCTCCACCAGTTTTTGCACAATCAAGCTACCCACCATATCCCCCTCCACATTCACCGCCGTCCGCACCGTGTCCAGGATACGGTCGATAGGCAGGAGGATGGCGATGGCCTCGGTGGGTAAGCCGACGGACTGGAGCACCAGCACCATGCTCAGCATGCCGACACTGGGGATGCCCGGCGCGCCGATGGCCCCCAGCATGGCGACGAAGAAGACGACCAACTGGTGGACCAGGTCCAGCTCGATGCCGGCCAGGCGGGCCACGAACAGGGCAGCGGCCGCCTCGTAGAGGGCCGTCCCGTCCATGTTGACCGTAGTCCCGAGGGGAATCACGAAATTGGCGATGTCCTTCTTGACGTGCAGATGCTGCTCGGCGCAGCGCAGGGTCACCGGCATGGTGGCGGCGCTGGAGCTGGTGGCGAAGGCCGTGACCAGGGACTCCCGGGCGCCCCGCCAGAACCGTAGTGGCGACATCCGGGTGACCGCGTAGAGCAGCAGGGGAAGCACCACGGCGCCATGGAACAAGGTGGTGCCGATGATGACGGCGATGAAGTGGATGAGGCTCTGGAGCAGGTCGGTCCGCTGGGTCGCCACCAGCTGGAGCAGGAGGGCCCCGATGCCGAAGGGTGCCAGGCGCATGATCCAGCCCACCACCAGGAGGCAGATTTCCTGGATTTCCTTCACCAGGGCCAGCAGGTTCCGGTAGCGGTCGCCGCCCACCACCAAGGCCACGCCCAGGATAAGGGCAACAATGACTACCGTGAGGATGTCCCCCTGGGCCAGGGCCTTGAAGGGATTATCGAAGAGCCCGTGGAGGAACTGGGCAATGTAGTCCGCCAGGGGCATCTGGCGGGCCTGGTAGTTCCGGGTGGCCTCGGCGAACATCTCCAGCTGCATTCCCTCCCCGGGCCGGAAGACATTGGCGGCGGAGAAGCCGAGGAGGATGGCCAGGGCCATGGACAGCAGGAAGAATCCCAGGGTCAGGGTCCACACCCGGTGCATCTCCTCATGGGCCCGCAGGTTGGCCACCCCGACCACGATGGACGAAAACACCAGGGGGATGAGGACCATGCGCAACAGATCGAGGAACAGGGTGCCCACCAGCTTGGCGCCATAGAGGGTGCCCTGGGCCACGGGATCGCCCGCCCCCAGGCCGGCAACGGTGAAGCCCCCCGCCACACCGGCCAGACAGCCGACAAGGATGAGGCTATTGAGCGATGGTCTGCGCTTCATTCTTGATTCCAACCTCCCAGCCCGAAGCCGATCGGGCGAAACATGTGCTTACAACCGGAAACAGCGGCTATTAGACCATGTGACTACCATGAATCCATGGTTCGGGAGCCGATTCCCGCCATTGCACAGCAACTTTGCAAGGAGAAAAGAATGCGTAGAACTGCTGCTTCGCTGCTCATCGTCGTCATCACTTCCCTGTCCACCGGATGCGCCACCTGGGATCGCATGTCGCCCCGGGAGAAGAGCACTGCCGCCGGCGCCGCCGTAGGCGGCGTGCTTGGAGCTGCCGTATCGGGCGGCGGCGTCCTCAGCACCGTGGGCGGCGCCGCCATCGGCGGCTTCGTCGGCGACCAGATGGGCAAGCACCGCTGACCCGCCCGGGAACGCCGGGGCTAGGGCTAACGACCGAAAGCGGTCGTCAACCGGGTATAGAAGCTGGACTCGCAGACATGCCCCTCGTAACCCTGGCGTTCCTTCAGATCGGCGCCCGGTGAGTAGAGGGCGCCCTCGCCCCTATCGACGGGCCGGGTGGTGCGCTGCTGCCGGAACATGAAGCGTTCCAGGTACTTGTCGATGAGACGGGGCATCAGCCGGTTACCGGCGGAGAAAAGCTTGGCGGCGCCCCCTGCATAGATGTCCCGCTTGGGGTGTTGGGCGGCGTAGATGATGGCGTCGGCCACCACCTCGGGGGCGTAGATGGGCGCCGGGAGCTTGGGCTCCACGTCCATGTAGTTACGGGCGTGGGGGACGAACAGGGTATCGATGGCGGCGGGCTTGATGAGGGTGACCGAAATCAGGTCGCCGGCGGCCTCCACCTCCACCCGCAGGGAATCGGTGAAGCCCTTCACCGCATGCTTGGAGGCCGAGTACATGCCCTGGAGCGGGACGGCCACGTCGGACACCTCGCTCCCCAGGTTGATGATGGCCCCGCCCCGGTGCCGCAGTTCCTCCACCGCCACCAGGGAGCCGTGCACCACCCCCCAGAAATTGGTGTCGAACAGGCGGCGCTGGTCCTCCAGGGGCACCTGCTCGTAGCGGCCGAAAATGGAGATGCCGGCGTTATTGACCCAGGTATCGAAGCCCCCGAAGCGTTCCCGGGCGAAGTCGGCGATGCGGCGGACGTCCTCCATTCTCGCCACGTCAGCCACCACGTAGGCGGCTTCCCGGCCCGCCTGGGCCATCTCCGCGGTGATCTTGCCCAAAGCCTCGGCATTGCGGGCCACCAGCACCACCCTTGCCCCCCGTTCCGCCGCCCGGCGGGCGGTGGTGAGGCCGATGCCGCTGGTGGCGCCGGTAATCACCATCACCTGGTCCTGGATTTTCTTGAGCCGATGTTTCATGACAGCCCTCCTCGCCATGGTCGGTGCAATCCCGATGCCCGACCAGGACCGGAACCCGGGCCGCCGGCCTTCCGTCGAAAGGCTGGGCAGCAATCCCCCCACCCAGGCCCCAACACAGAGGAGACAGCCATGCAGGTCCAGGTAAACAGCGATCACCACATTTCCGGCAGCGTCGAACTGGCCGATGACGTCCGCAGCACCGTCGAAGAGGGCCTTGGCCACCTTTCTCAGCGCATCACCCGGGTGGAGGTCCATCTGACCGACGAGAACAGCAGCAAGCACGGCGCCAACGACAAGCGCTGCCTGATGGAGGCCCGGGTCAAGGGCCACGACCCGGTGGCCGTCACCGAAACGGCGGACCGGTTGGACCTTGCCATCCATGGGGCGGTGAAGAAGCTGCACAAGAGCCTCAGCCACCTCTTCGACCGCCTCGACAACGGCCGAGGCGGCGCGGAGCTACCGTAGCCCGAGGGCGGTCCAGCGGGCCAGGTGGTCGCCGAAATAGGCGGTGGCCACCAGGGCCAGGGGCGCGAAGGCGATGAAGACCCTCAGCCCCCGGGCGATGAAGGGGTGCGCGACATGGGCCTCGATGAAGCAGCGGGCCACCAGGCAGCCCTTCACCCAGACGATGGCCGCCACCAGGAGCGGCAGCCAGGTCGCGGCCGGAAACCATTCCCCCAGCCCCAGGCTGGCAAGGGTGAGGATCACCAGGGCCAGCCAGGCCCGGGTGGCAGCAGCGGGACTTGTCGTGACGGCATTCATGGTCAGGCGAGGACGTAGAAAAAGGGAAAGATGACCAGCCAGATGATGTCCGTGGCGTGCCAGTAGCTCGCCAGGGCCTCCAGGCCGGCGTGGTCCTCGGCGGTATAGGCTCCGGCCAGGGATCGGGCCAGGACCCAGCCCATGCCCAGGATCCCCCAGGAGGCATGGACCAGATGGTTGAAGGTCAGGTAGTAATAGACCGTGAAGAAGATGCCCGAACCGCCGTCGATGCCGTGGGCCAGGTTCCAGCTGACCTCCAGGGCCTTGGCCACCGGGTAGCCCAGGGCCACCGCCAGGCCCGACGCCAGCCACAGGAGCGAAGCGCGCCGGCGCCCTGCCCGGATGGCGAGAACGGAACGGGCCACGAAGTAGCTGCTGGTGACCATGAGCAGGGTGATGCCGGTGCCCGCCAGCCGGGAAAGCCGGGTGGCCCCCTCGTGGAAGGCCTCCGGATAGTGGGCCCGGGCCACGAAATAGATGACGAACATGACGGTGAATTCCACCAGTTCGCAGGTGATGCCCACCCAGATGCCCTTGTTGCCCGGAATCCGTCCCCTGTCCGGGACAGGCATCCCGGGCAGGACTGCCGCTTCCAACGCCATGAATGCGATTCCCTGATCAAAAAACCAGAGAAATAAGGCTTCAGGCCGGCAATTCCCATGATCTCCCTCAAAGCTGGCCAAACCGCCCCTAATCGGAGGGCTCGGTGTCCCGTGCTTCCTCCCCGTTCCGGGGCGCCACCGGGCGGTGGCGGTGGGGCGGAACCTTCTCCAGGCCCAGGAGCTCCCGGATCCAGTTGCTGGCCCGGTCGATGGTCTCGCCCAGGGTGGAGGGGCGGTAAGGCAAGGGGAATTCCGTCGTCGGGCTGATGGCATGGGTCGCCAGGGCCTGGCGATAGAAGTCCCCCACCACGTAGAGGGCGTTGTGGGCGCCCTGGCCCCAGTAGTCGCTGCGCATCCTCACCCG
>JBLNBI010000489.1:0-5243 GCA_050259815.1 Actinomycetota bacterium
GGGTCAGGCGCCGCCCTGAACCTTGCCGTCAGCCTGGCCCTGCCGCCCGGCGTCCCCTGGAGCATCGTCCATCTGGCCATCTACAACTTCGGCATGGCCCTGGCGATGCCCACCCTGACCCTGCTGGCCCTGGACCGCTTCCCGGAACGACGCGGCATGGCGTCCTCCTGCCAGAGCTTCATCCAGACCGGCATCAACGCCCTCTATGCCTCCCTCCTGGTGCCCCTGCTGTGGGGTTCCGTCCTTACCCTGGCCTTTGGAATGGCCGGCCTGGCGGCACTGGCCGCGGCCGGCGCCGTCCTGGGACTTCGTCTAAAGTGCAGGGACTGAACTCCGAAAGGAAACGCCATGACCCTGCCCCGCTGGCTCGCTGCCACTGCCGCTGCCGTCGCTGCAGCCGTCCTTCCGGCCTGCGATGCGGATAACCTGAAATCCATCCGGCCCGGCGTCACCACCGGGGCGGAAGTAGAGGCCCGCATGGGCCCGCCCGGTGCCGAGTACCGCTCCGTCACCTGGGAATACAGCCGCCAGCCCAGCGGCATCGAGTGCCACATGATCACCCTGGGCCCCGACCGGGTGGTGGTGAGGGTCGAGCAGGTCCTGACCGAAGCCAACCTGGCCCGGGTGCGGGAGGGCATGGACCGGGAGCAGGTCCGGCGCCTGCTGGGCCGGCCCGGATCGGTGAACACCTATGAGCGCCTGCACGAGGAAGTCTGGGATTGGCGGGTGGCAGGAACCATTCCGACCGAGGAAGCTCACTTCCATGTCCATTTCGATACGGGCAGCGGTCTGGTGAAGAAGACCTCCCGGCGGGTGGAGATAAGATAGAAAAGCCCATGGCATCGCCTTGATATAATGTGCGGTTTTCCCGCCCGCCGGACATCCCAAATGCAGCCCGACCGTACCGCCGAAATCACCGCCCTACTCAAAGAACGCCTCCTCATCCTCGACGGGGCCATGGGCACCATGATCCAGCGCCACGGGCTGACCGAGGCCGATTACCGGGGCGAGCGCTTCAAGGACCATCCCCACGACCTGAAAGGCAACAACGACCTTCTGGTCCTGACCCGTCCGGACGTGATCGGCGGCATCCACCGGGAGTACCTGGAAGCCGGCGCCGACATCCTGGAAACCTGCACTTTCAATTCCACCAAGGTTTCCCAGGCCGACTACAAGCTGGAATCCATCGTTTTCGAGCTGAACCGGGAAGGCGCCCAACTGGCCCGCCGCCTGTGCGACGAATTCACCGCCAGGAACCCGGCCAAGCCCCGCTTCGTGGCCGGCGTGGTCGGCCCCACCAGCCGTACCGCCTCGATCTCGCCGGACGTGAACGACCCGGGCTACCGCAACGTCACTTTCGACGAGCTGGTGTCCGACTACACCGAGGCCATCGAGGGCCTGGTGGAGGGCGGTGCCGACCTGTTGCTGGTGGAAACCGTTTTCGACACCCTGAACGCCAAGGCGGCCCTTTTCGCCATCGAGGCCTTCTTCGAGAAGACCGGCCGCCGCTGGCCGGTGATGATTTCCGGCACCATTACCGATGCCTCCGGCCGCACCCTGTCCGGCCAGACCGCCGAGGCCTTCTGGAACTCCCTGTCCCACATCCGGCCCGTGTCCTTCGGCCTCAACTGTGCCCTCGGCGCCAAGGAACTGCGCCAGTACGTGGAGGAGCTGTCCCGGGTCTGCGACTGCTTCGTCTCCGCCCACCCGAATGCCGGCCTGCCCAACGCCTTCGGCGGCTACGACGAGACCCCGGAGATGCTGGCCGAGGAGATCAAGGGCTGGGCCGCCCAGGGGATCATCAACATCGCCGGCGGTTGCTGCGGCACCTCCCCGGATCACATCCGGGCCATCGCCAACGCCCTGGAGGGCGTCAAGCCCCGCGCCATCCCCCACATCCCGAAGGAACTGCGCCTTTCCGGCCTGGAACCCTTCAACGTCGGTGAGTCCTCACTTTTCGTCAATGTGGGCGAGCGCACCAACGTCACCGGCTCCCGGGCCTTCGCCCGCATGATCCTGGAAGGCCGCTTCGACGACGCCCTGGCCGTCGCCCGCCAGCAGGTGGAAAACGGCGCCCAGGTCATCGACATCAACATGGACGAGGCCATGCTGGATTCGAAGGCGGCCATGGACAAGTTCCTGAAGCTCATCGCCTCCGAACCGGACATCTCCCGGGTGCCGGTCATGCTCGACTCCTCCAAGTGGGAGGTGATCGAAGCTGGCCTGAAGTGCATCCAGGGCAAGGGCATCGTCAATTCCATCTCCATGAAGGAGGGCGAGGCCAAGTTCCTCGAGCAGGCCAGGCTCGCCCGCAATTACGGCGCCGCCGTCATCGTCATGGCCTTCGACGAGAAGGGCCAGGCCGACACCTACGCCCGCAAGACCGAAATCTGCGAACGGGCCTACAAGCTCCTGACCGGGATCGGCTTCCCGGCCGAAGACATCATCTTCGACCCGAACATTTTCGCCATCGCCACCGGTATCCCCGAGCACGACAACTACGCCGTCGATTTTATCGAGGCCACCCGCTGGATTCGCAAGAACCTGCCCCATGCCCAGATTTCCGGTGGCGTATCGAACGTGAGCTTCAGCTTCCGGGGCAACGACCCGGTGCGGGAAGCCATCCACACCGTCTTCCTCTACCACGCCATCCAGGCCGGCATGACCATGGGCATCGTCAATGCCGGCATGCTGGGCGTCTACGACGACCTGGACCCGGTACTGCGGGAGAAGGTCGAGGATGTGGTGCTGAACAGGAAGCCCGGCGCTGGCGAGGCCCTGGTGGAATTCGCCCAGACCGTCAAGGAAGGCAAGTCCAAGGACACCGGCCCCAACCTGTCCTGGCGCGAACAACCGGTCGAAAAGCGCCTGGAGTACGCCCTGGTCAAGGGCATCACCGAATTCGTCGTCGCCGATACCGAGGAAGTCCGGGCCAAGCTGGAAGCCGAAGGGAAGCCGCCCCTGGGCGTCATCGAGGGACCGCTGATGAACGGCATGAACCACGTCGGCGACCTGTTCGGCGCCGGCAAGATGTTCCTGCCCCAGGTGGTGAAGTCCGCCCGGGTGATGAAGCAGGCCGTTGCCCACCTGGTGCCCTACATCGAGGCCGAGAAGCTCCGTTCCGGCGGCCGCTCCAAGGGCAAGATCGTCCTGGCCACGGTGAAGGGCGACGTCCACGACATCGGCAAGAACATCGTCGGCGTGGTCCTGGGCTGCAACGGCTACGACGTGGTCGACCTGGGGGTCATGGTCTCCTGCGACAACATCCTCGCCGCCGCCAAGGAACACAAGGCCGACATCATCGGTCTCTCCGGCCTGATTACCCCGTCCCTGGAAGAGATGGCCCACGTCGCCGGCGAAATGAAGCGCCAGGGCATGAACCAGCCGCTGCTCATTGGCGGCGCCACCACCAGCCGAGCCCACACCGCCATCAAGATCGCTCCGAACTACGATGGGGCCGTGGTCTACGTGCCGGACGCTTCCCGCGCCGTCGGGGTCGCCACCCAGTTACTGTCCAATGACCGCAGCGCTGCCTACCAGGCCGAGATCGCCGCCGAGTACGAGGCGGTGCGGGCCGAGCACGCCGGCCGCAAGGGCGCCACCCTGGTGTCCCTGGAGGAAGCCCGGGCCAATGGTTTCACGTGGAACCAGGACTACACCCCGGCTGCGCCGAAGAAGCCCGGCCTCCATAGCCTGGAGCTGAACTTGGCCGACCTGGTGTCCTACATCGACTGGTCCCCCTTCTTCCAGAGCTGGGACCTGGCCGGCCGCTTCCCCGCCATCCTGGACAACGAAAAGGTGGGCGAAGCCGCCCGCCAGCTCTACGCCGATGCCCAGGCCATGCTGGACAAGATCGTTTCGGAGAAGTGGCTGGCTTCCCGCGCCGTCTTCGGCCTGTGGCCCGCCAAGGGCGAGAACGAAGACGTCGTCCTCTACGCCGACGAATCCCGCGCCAAGGAAATCGCCCGCTGGGTGGGCCTGCGGCAACAGCATAAGCAGCCCGCCGGCCGCCCCAACCTGGCCCTTGCCGATTTCGTCGGCGAAAAAGACTACGCCGGCGCCTTCGCCGTCACTGCCGGGCTCGGCATCGACGCCAAGGTCGCCGAGTTCGAAGCCGCCAACGACGACTACTCCGCCATCATGCTCAAGGCCCTGGCCGACCGCCTGGCGGAAGCCGCCGCCGAGTGGCTCCACGCCCAAGTGCGCCAGGACTACTGGGGCTACGCCGCCGGAGAATCGCTGGACAACGAGGCCCTCATCGCTGAGAAGTACCAGGGCATTCGCCCGGCCCCCGGCTATGCGGCTTGCCCGGACCACACCGCCAAGCGCGACCTGTTCGCCCTGCTGGATGCGCCGAAGAACGCCGGCATGGGCCTCACCGAGTCCTGCGCCATGACCCCGGCGGCTGCGGTATCCGGCTTCTACATCGGCCACCCGGCCGCCCAGTACTTCGCCATTCCCAAGATCGGCCGCGACCAGCTGGAAGCCTGGGCCGCCAGGAAGGGCATGGATCTCAAGGAAGCTGAACGCTGGCTGGCGCCGATCCTGTGATGCTCCAGGAGGACGTCGATCTCGCGGGCAGCAATACCCTGGCCCTGCCCGGCCGGGCTGCGCTCTACGCCCGCGTCGACGCCCCGGGCCAACTGGCCGAACCCGAGCTGGCCAACCCGCGCCGCTTCATCCTGGGGGGCGGCAGCAACCTCGTCCTGACCGGGGATTTCGACGGCCTGGTGCTACACATGGCCATTCCCGGCAAGCGGCTCGCCGGCGAGGATGCCGACGCCTGGTACGTGGAGGCGGGGGCCGGCGAGAACTGGCACGACTTCGTGCAATGGACCCTGACCCAGGGCCGGCCCGGCCTGGAGAACCTAAGCCTCATCCCGGGCACGGTGGGTGCCGCGCCCATCCAGAACATCGGCGCCTACGGCCTGGAAGTGGCGGACCGCTTCCACTCCCTCACCGCCTTCGATTTCAAGACCGGTTGCCTCGTGGCCTTCAACCGGGACGATTGCCGCTTCGGTTACCGGGACAGCCTGTTCAAGCAGGAAGGCTGGCACCTGTCCGGGCGCTTCGCCATCACTGCGGTAACTTTCCGCCTCCCCAAGGCCTGGACGCCCATCGCCGGCTACGCCGATCTGGCCCGGGAACTAGACCGCCAGGGAATCACCTCTCCTACGGCCCGGGAATTAGCCGACGCAGTCTGCGCCGTTCGCATGGGCAAGCTCCCCGATCCTGCCCAAATT
>JBLNBI010000490.1:0-8409 GCA_050259815.1 Actinomycetota bacterium
CCCGATGAAGTGCCATTCCAGATCCATATCCCGCAATTGGGCGATCTTTTCCACGGCCTCCTGGACGTAATTTTCGCCGAAAGACCGCTGTCCTGCCCGGGCGGCTTCCCGGACATCGTCCGCCGGCCAGGTCTTGCTGACGGCCAGCAGTTTCACCGCCTCCGGCCCCCTCCCGGATGCCCGCGCAGCCGCGTCAATGCGGGCTCGGACGGCTTGCAGGTTGGTGGCGATTACGCTCATAATCCTTTGGAATTCAGGCTTTCCCCAAGTATACACGCGCCCTCCGAGGATACCCGCATGGACATTACCGAACTCCTGGCCTTCGGCGTCAAGAACAAGGCTTCCGACCTTCACCTCTCGTCCGGCCTGCCGCCCATGATCCGGGTCCACGGCGATGTTCGCCGCATCAACCTGCCCCCCATGGAGCACAAGGACGTCCATGGCATGGTGTACGACATCATGAACGACGGCCAGCGGAAGATCTACGAAGAGACCCTGGAGTGCGACTTCTCCTTCGAGATTCCCAACCTGGCCCGCTTCCGGGTAAACGCCTTCAACCAGCACCGGGGCGCCGCCGCGGTGTTCCGGACCATTCCCTCCAAGGTGCTGACCCTGGAGGAGCTGAACGCTCCCAAGATCTTCAAGGACATCTCCGAATACCCCCGGGGCATCGTGCTGGTGACCGGCCCCACCGGCTCGGGCAAGTCCACCACCCTGGCGGCAATGGTCAACCACATCAACGAAAACGATTACGGCCACATCCTCACCGTCGAGGACCCCATCGAATTCGTCCATGAATCCAAGAAGTGCCTGGTAAACCAGCGGGAAGTCGGCCCCCACACCCTGTCCTTCAACAACGCCCTGCGCTCCGCCCTGCGGGAAGACCCGGACGTGATCCTGGTGGGCGAAATGCGGGACCTGGAAACCATCCGCCTCGCCCTGTCCGGCGCCGAAACCGGCCACCTGGTGTTCGGCACCCTGCACACCTCGTCCGCCGCCAAGACCGTGGACCGGATCGTGGACGTCTTCCCGGCAGCGGAAAAGGAAATGGTCCGCTCCATGCTTTCCGAATCCCTGCGGGCGGTCATTTCCCAGACCCTTCTCAAAACCAAGGACGGCAACGGCCGGGTGGCGGCCCACGAGATCATGATCGGCACCCCCGCCATCCGGAACCTGATCCGGGAAAACAAGGTGGCCCAGATGTATTCGGCCATCCAGACCGGTCAGAACTTCGGCATGCAGACCCTGGACCAGAATTTGCAAGACCTGGTGCGCCGGAACATCGTATCGGCGACCGAGGCGCGCTCCAAGGCGGCCAACAAGGACGCCTTCCCCGGATAAGCGCCACGAGCCCCGACTCCAGCCGTCCCCGCATCAACCAGCAAGGAAAGAAATATGGAACGCGATCAGGCCATGAAATTCATGCACGACCTCCTGCGCCTCATGGCGCAGAAAAAGGGGTCGGACCTGTTCATTACGGGTGGCTTCCCCCCCGCCATCAAGATCGACGGCAAAGTGACCCCGGTTTCCAACCAGGTACTTACCCCCCAGCACACCGCCGAACTGGCCCGTTCCATCATGAATGACCGCCAGTCGGCGGAATTCGAAGCCACCAAGGAGTGCAATTTCGCCATTTCGCCGGCGGGCATCGGCCGTTTCCGGGTCAATGCCTTCGTCCAGCAGGGCCGGGTCGGCATCGTCTGCCGGACCATCAACATGACCATCCCGAAGATCGACGAACTCGGCTTGCCTCCGGTCATCAAGGACATCGCCCTGACCAAGCGCGGCCTGGTCATCTTCGTCGGTGGCACCGGCACCGGCAAGACCACGTCCCTGGCTTCCCTGGTGGATTTCCGCAACGAAAACACCTTCGGCCACATCATCACCATCGAGGACCCGATCGAATACGTCCACGAGCACAAGAACTGCATCGTGACCCAGCGGGAAGTGGGAGTGGATACCGACGACTGGGGACCGGCCCTGAAGAACACCCTGCGCCAGGCCCCGGACGTGATCCTCATGGGGGAAATCCGTGACCGGGAAACCATGGACTATGCCGTGGCCTTCGCCGAAACCGGCCACCTCTGCCTGGCAACGCTGCACGCCAACAGCGCCAACCAGGCCATCGACCGGATCATCAACTTCTTCCCGGAAGAGCGCCGTCAACAACTGCTCATGGACCTGTCCCTGAACCTGCGGGCCATGGTGTCCCAGCGCCTCCTGCCGAAGAAGGACGGCAAGGGCCGGGTGGCCGCCATCGAGGTGATGCTCAACTCACCGCTGGTTTCCGACCTGATCTTCAAGGGCGAAGTCCACGAGATCAAGGAAATCATGAAGAAGTCCCGGGAACTGGGGATGCAGACCTTCGACCAGGCCCTCTTCGACCTCTACGAGGCCGGCAAGATCACCTACGAGGATGCCCTGCGCAACGCCGACTCCCTCAACGACCTGCGCCTGCAAATCAAGCTGCAGGGCAAGGAGTCGAAGGACCGGGATCTCACTACCGGCATCGGTCACCTGGACATCGTCTAAACCCGGCGGTTGCTGCCCGCCACCACCTTGATTTCGTAAAGCCGGCACTCCAGGGCGCCGTTGAAGAGCGGCGTCTTGCGGCTCGGCTTCAGGCCGATGAGCTTGGGCAACCGGGTGTCGGCCGTGAAGAAATAGCAATTCCAGCCGGCCCAACGCTTCTTGAGGGCATCCCCCAGTTCGGGATAGAGGGCGGCCAGTTCCTCCTGCTCGCCGATGCGCTCGCCGTAGGGCGGGTTGGCCAGCAGGATGCCGGAAGTTTCCGGTGCCGAGAGTTCCAGGATATCCGCCCGTTCCACCTGGACAGCACCGCCGAATCCCGCTTCCTGCAGGTTGCGGCGGGCGGCCCGGACGGCGCGCTCGTCAAGGTCAGCGCCCCGGATGGCCAGCGGCTCCACCGGCTTGCAGCGGGCCTCGGCGGCTGACTTGATCTTCGCCCAGTTGATGGCTTCGAAAGACGCCAACTTCTCGAAGGCGAATCCGCGCCCCAGGCCCGGTGCCCGATCCAGGGCCACCTGCACCGCTTCCAGGAGGAAGGTGCCGCTGCCGCACATGGGATCGAAGAGCGCCATACCCGGCTCCCAGCCGGTCAGCTTCAGGATTCCCGCCGCCAGATTTTCCTTGAGGGGGGCCTCCACCGTCGCCCGCCGCAGGCCCCGTTGCCACAGGGGAGCGCCGGAGGTGTCGACATAGAGGGTGCAATCCCGCTCGGTCAGATAGACGTGGACGCGCACATCCGGTTCGCGGGTATCCACGCTGGGCCGTTCTCCCTTCTGGGAACGGAACCGGTCGCAGATAGCATCCTTCACCCGCAGGGTAACGAAATCGATGGAGCGCAGGGGCGACTTGGTGGCTGTTGTCAGCACACGGAAGGTGCGGGAGAGGTCGAACAGCTCGTGCCAGCGCTGGGCCATGGCCAGCCGGTAGACGTCCTCTTCCCGGGTATAGGCGCCCTGGGCCACTTTCCACAGGATGCGGGTGGCGAGGCGGGATTCCAGGTTGGCGCGGTAGCAGACGCTCCAGTCGCCGGCAAATTGGACCCCGCCCGGTACGGCCTGGGCCTTCTGGGCGCCGACGGCGGTCAGTTCATCGACCAGGAGATTTTCCAGGCCCCGGGGGCAGGTAGCGAAATAGGTATTCATCAGAAGGGTTTCAGGACCACCAGGAAGACCACCGCGAACAACACGAGCACCGGCAGTTCGTTATAGAAGCGGAACCAGACATGACTGCGGGTCGGCCGGCCGGCCTCGAAGGCCTTCAGCAGGCGGCCGCAGTGCCAATGGTAGGCGATCAGCACGGCCACCAGGGTGAGCTTCGCGTGGAGCCAGCCCCCGGAAAAGCCGAAGCCCAGCCACAGCCACAGGCCGAAGATGACCGCCAAGACCCCAAGCGGGGTCATGAAGCGGTAGAGCTTGTGGGCCATGAGGAGCAGACGCTCCCGTTCCGCGACGCTGTCCGCCGGCACCATGGCCAGATTGACGTAGATGCGCGGCAGGTAGAAGAGCCCGGCGAACCAGGCCACCACCATGGAAATATGAAATGCCTTGATGACCAGCATGCTTACTCTTTCCTTTCTCTGGCAGCCCGCAGTCCTTCATCCACGGTCGGATAGCGCAGCCGCAATTTCAGTTCTGCCTTGAGGCGCCGGTTGGCGATGCGCCGGGATTCCTCCATGAAGGAGAGCTGCACCGGCGAGAGGACCCGGCCGATCTCGGCCCGGGACAAGCGAGGGGGACGGGGAAGGCCGAAGGCGTCGGCGACCCGGTCGAAATACTCGCCCATGCGCAGGTCCGAATCGTCCACCACGTTGTAGGCCCGGTTGGCCCCGCCCCGGCTCAGGGCAGCAATGCAGGCCGCGGCCAGGTCGTCGGCATGGATGTGGTTGGAAAACGGGTCTTCGGCAGCAACCAGGGCCGGGGTTCCCGTCTTGAGGCGCTCCAGGGGCAGCCGATCCGCCCCGTAGATACCGGGGGCTCGCAACAGGACGACCTGCATCCCCTGCCTGATTCCCGCGCTGCGTAGCCGCTTCTCCGCATCCACCCGGCGCCGGGCACGGGCGGTCATGGGACAGAGAGGCCGGGTTTCGTCTATGCGCTCTCCGGCACAGTCGCCATAGACGCCGGTGGTGCTAACGTAGATCAGGCGCCGTGGTAGACTTTTGCCTTTTGCCAGCGCCGCCAGCAGGTTGCGGGTGCGGCTGTCGATGTCGCCGGAATTGGGCGGCGGCGCCAAGTGCAACACGGCGTCGGCCAAACCGGCCAGGCGGTCGAGGCCACGGCGGTCATCCAGATCGCCCAGCACCGGGATTGCCCCGGCGGCCCGCCAATCCGCGGCGCGACCAGGGTCTCGCATCAGGGCGTAGACGCGGTAGCGCTTGGCGAGTCGAGGGAGAGCGCGGCGGGCGACGTCCCCGCTGCCGATGATGAGCAGTCTTTGCACGGCGGCATTTTAGCTGAACGGGACACACAGAGTCAGAATTCAAGGGGAACCCATGAGCCATCACATCACTGTCCGGCCGAGCGGCCACGAGTTCGATGCCAACGCCGACGAAACCATCCTGGAGGCCGGCTTGCGCCAGGGCCTGACCCTGCCCTACGGCTGCCGCAACGGCGCCTGCGGTGCCTGCAAGGGCAAGGTTCTGTCCGGCACCGTTGATCACGGCGCATCCCAGGCCCACGCCCTGACCGATGCCGAAAAAGCCGAGGGGCTGACCCTCTTCTGCTGCGCCACGCCCCGCACCGACGTGGAGATCGAGTGCAAGCAGGTCAGTTCTTCCCAGGATATCCCGGTCAAGACCCTGCCGGCTCGCATCGAGAAGCTGGAAAAGCTGGCCCCGGACGTGATCGAGATGCATCTCAAGCTGCCCGCCAGCGAGCGGCTGCAGTTCCTCGCCGGCCAGTACATCGACATCCTGCTGAAGGACGGCAAGCGGCGCAGCTTCTCCCTGGCCAACGCTCCCCACGACGACGCTTTCCTGCAGTTGCATATCCGCCACGTTCCCGGCGGCCTGTTCACCGAGCAGGTGTTCTCCACCATGAAGGTGCGGGACATCCTGCGCTTCAACGGCCCCCACGGCACCTTCTACCTGCGGGAAGAGTCCGCCAAGCCCATCATCTTCCTGGCGGGCGGCACCGGTTTCGCCCCGGTCAAGGCCATCGTCGAGCACGCCTTGCACGAGGGCTGCCAACGTCCCATGTACGTGTACTGGGGCGCCCGCACCAAGGCCGACCTGTACCAGAACGCCGTGCCGGAGCAATGGGCAGCCCAGCATGCCCACATCCGCTACATCCCGGTGCTCGCCGATCCGGCTCCCACCGACGCCTGGCAGGGCCGTACCGGCTTCGTGCACCAGGCGGTCATGGCCGACTTCCCCAATCTCTCCGACTTCCAGGTGTACGCCTGCGGCTCGCCGGCCATGGTGGATGCGGCGAAGCAGGATTTCGTTTCGACCTGCCGCCTGCCGGAAGAAGAATTCTTCGCGGATTCCTTCACCTTCTCGGTCGATCCCAGCGCCACCTGACCCGCATTCCCCCGGGTGATTGCAACCCCACCCGGGGGGCGCATACGTAACATCCCGTACTTGCGAATCCAAATGATAACGCTTATCATTTGCCAACAATTCAACGGGAGTGTGCCATGCGTCGTGCCGTACTGCTTCTTTCCCTGCTGCCCGCCTTCGCCTTTGCGGCGGACCTGGAGCAGGCGCTGACCATCAAGGACCACCGTTTCACGCCGGCCGAGATTCGCGTCCCGGCCGACAAGAAAATCAAACTGGTCATCGACAACCAGGACCCCACTCCCGAAGAATTCGAAAGCCACGAGCTCAACCGGGAGAAGGTAATCCCTGGCAACAGCAAGGGCGTAGTCTTCATCGGCCCCCTGAAGCCGGGCAAGTATCCGTTCATGGGCGAATTCAATTCCAAGACCGCCCAAGGCGTCATCATCGCGGAGTAAGGCCATGTTCGGTGCCGCCATCATCGTCCTCCGGGAATCCCTTGAAGCAGCCCTCCTGATCGGTATCGTGGCGGCCGCCACCCGGGCCATCCCGGGACGTAATCGCTGGCTGGTGGCGGGCATCGCCGCCGGTCTCCTCGGTTCCCTGGTGGTCGCCGGCCTCACCGAGCAGATCGCCGAATGGGCGGACGGCGCCGGCCAGGAACTCTTCAACGCCTGCGTCCTGGGCATCGCCGTGGTGATGCTCGGCTGGCACAACATCTGGATGGCCTCCCACGCCCAGGAAATGGTGCAGGAAGCCAAGGGCGTCGCCCACTCCGTGCGCCAGGGCGAGCGGGACCTCTCCGCCATCACCGTGATCATCGCCATGGCGGTGCTGCGGGAAGGCTCGGAGACGGTGCTCTTCCTCTACGGCCTCGCCACCAGCGGTCCCGACACCTCCGGCATCGCCGCCGGCGGCATCCTCGGCCTGGCCGGGGGCATCGGCGCCGGGCTGGCCATGTACGCCGGCCTGCTGCGCATTCCCCTGCGCTGGTTCTTCGGCGTGACCGCCGGCCTCATCCTCATGGTCGCCGCCGGCATGGCCGGGCAGGCGGCGCGTTTCCTGATCCAGGCGGACATGCTGCCGCCGCTGCGCTCCCCCCTCTGGGATACCTCCGCCCTGCTGCCGGTGGATTCCGCCGTCGGCGCCGTGCTCCACATGCTGGTCGGCTACGAAGCCCAGCCTACCGGCATGCAATTCGTCTTCTACGCCACCACCCTGGCGATCATTCTTGCCGGCATGCGGCTTGCCCGCCGGCCGCTCGCTTCACCCGCTCCACAAGCTTCCTGAAAGGACTCACCATGAAACGTCTTGCAGCCCTCGCCGCTGCCACGGCCACCCTTTGCCTGCAGAATGCCCACGCCGGCCCTGCGGACTACATGTACCTGCCGAGCGTGGAGTACGGTGAGCGGGAAATCGACTTCAAGTTCGGCTCCTGGAAGGAGAAGGACCAGGACCGCCTGAGCGCCGGCAGCGTAGGCTTCGGCTACGGCGCCACCCACAACTGGTTCACCGAAATCTATGTGAAGTACAACAAGGTGGGTGGCGAAACCACCACCTTCGACGCCTGGGAATGGGAAAACAAGTTCCAGCTCACCGAACCCGGCCAGTTCCCGGTGGATATCGGCCTGATCACCGAAATCGAAAAACCCAAGGACCACTCAGAAGGCTACGAATTCAAGTGGGGCCCCCTGTTCCAGACGGAATTCGGCAAGGTACAGCTCAACGCCAACCTGCTGTTCGAACGCAAGTACCGGGGCACGTCCGATGAGGCCAGAAACACGGAAATGGGCTACCAGTTCCAGGCCAAGTACCGCTGGCTGCCCCAGTTCGAATACGGCATCCAGGCTTTCGGCGAAATGGGCAAGTGGAACAAGTGGGAGAACTCCGGCGACCAGAACCACCGCATCGGACCCGCCGTATTCGGCAAGTTCGCCCTGGGCGGCCGGCAGGTGATCAAGTACAACGCCGCCTACCTGTTCGGGACCACCTCCAACTCCCCGGACCACACCTTCCGGGTGCAGACGGAATACGAGTTCTGAGCGGTTTCCAAGGACTCTCGGGGCGGCCTATGGCCGCCCTTTCCGTTTCTAGGCTTCCCCCAGGTAGGCTGCCCGTACCCGGGGGTCGTTCAGGAGGTCGCTGGCTTCGCCGGTCAGAGTGATTTCCCCGCTCTCCAGGACGTAGGCCCGCTGGCTCACTTCCAGGGCCAAGCGGGCATTCTGCTCCACCAGCAGGATGGTCATGCCCTGGCTGGCTACGGCCCGGATGACCTCGAAAATCTTCTCCACCATGATGGGCGCGAGGCCCATGGACGGCTCGTCCAGGAGGAGCAGCTTGGGGCGGCTCATGAGGGCGCGGCCGATGGCCAGCATCTGCTGCTC